>JBFMHE010000025.1 GCA_040752355.1 Nitrospirota bacterium
CATGGCTAATACTTTCGTGATCGCCGCCGTCAAGGTCGTCTTGCCGTGGTCTACATGCCCGATCGTCCCCACATTCACATGCGGCTTTACCCTCTCAAATTTTGCCTTCGCCATATCTCCTCCTTGCGTAACCTTTTATCCCAATCTCGAGAAAACCGTAATATATGATCGTTATGCGCCCTTTACCTTGGCGACTATTGATTCCATGATATTCTTCGGCACGTCTTCATAATGAGAGAACTGCATGGTGTAGTTCGCCCTTCCCTGGGTCTTGGACCTGAGGTCCGTGGCGTAGCCGAACATCTCCGAAAGCGGGACCATCGCCTTGATCACCTGCGCGCTGCCCCTCTTCTCCATCGATTGGACCTTGCCGCGCCGGGAATTGAGGTCGCCGATCACATCGCCCATATACTCCTCGGGGGTGACGACCTCGACGCTCATGATCGGCTCGAGCAGCGAGAGCTGCGCCTTCTTAGCCCCCTCCTTCAGCGCCATCGAGCCGGCGATCTTGAAGGCCATTTCCGAAGAGTCGACCTCGTGATAGGAGCCGTCGATCAGCGTCACTTTCGCATCGACCAGCGGATAGCCCGCCAGCACGCCGCCGTCCATAGCCTCTTTCACGCCCTTCTCGACCGCGGGGATGTACTCTCTCGGGATCGCGCCGCCCACGATCTTGTTGACGAACTCGAATCCCTTGCCCCGCTCGAGCGGCTCGATATCGATCCAGACATGGCCGTACTGACCGCGGCCTCCGGACTGCCTGACGAACTTTCCTTCGACCTTCGCGGCGTTCCTGATCGTCTCCTTATAGGCGACCTGGGGCTTGCCGACATTGGCGCCCACCTTGAACTCCCGCAGCAGGCGGTCGACGATGATCTCGAGGTGGAGCTCACCCATGCCCGCGATGATCGTCTGGCCCGTCTCCTCGTCGTAGGAGACCCTGAACGAGGGGTCCTCCTGGGCGAGCTTGCCCAGGGAGAGGGAGAGCTTTTCCTGGTCCGCCTTGGTCTTCGGCTCGATGGCGACGGAGATGACCGGCTCCGGGAACTCGATCGACTCGAGAACGACGGGGTTATTTTCGTCGCAGAGGGTATCGCCGGTGAGCGTGTTCTTCAGGCCCACGACCGCCGCGATATCGCCCGCCCGCACTTCCTTTATCTCTTCCCGTTTGTTGGCGTGCATCTTCAGCAGCCTGCCGATCCTCTCCTTCGCGTCCTTCTTCGAGTTGTAGACGTAGGAGCCCGCGCTCAGCACGCCCGAATAGACCCGGACAAAGGTGAGCTGCCCCACAAAGGGGTCGGTCATGATCTTGAAGGCCAGAGCAGAAAAAGGCTCGTCATCGGACGCACGGCGCTCGACCTCGGCGTCATTGTCCGGATTGATCCCTTTGATGGGCGGGACATCGAGCGGCGAGGGAAGGTAATCGACAATGGCGTCGAGCAGGAGCTGCACGCCCTTGTTCTTGAACGCCGAACCGCAGACCACGGGAGTGATCTCGAGGCTGACCGTCCCCTTCCGGATGGCCTTCTTTATCTCGGCAGCCGAGGGCTCCTCGCCCGAGAGGTACTTCTCCATGATCCCCTCATCGACATCCGCGAGCGCCTCGAGCATCTTGTCCCTGTACTCTTTCGCCTTGCCGGCAAGCTCGGCGGGTATATCGCCTTCGACGTATTTAGCGCCGAGGGTCTCGTCATCGAAGAAGAAGCCCTTCATCGTCACGAGATCGACCGAGCCTCTCAATTTATCTTCGCTTCCGATGGGGATCTGGATGGGAACGGGCCGCGCGCCGAGCTTCTCGACCATGCTCTCGACGGCCATATAGAAATCGGCCCCCACCCGGTCCATTTTATTCATGAAGGCGATACGCGGCACGCCGTACTTCGTGGCCTGCCTCCAGACCGTCTCGGACTGGGGCTCGACCCCGGCGACGGCGTCGAAGGCCGCCACGGCGCCGTCGAGCACCCTCAGGGAGCGCTCGACCTCGATGGTGAAATCGACATGGCCCGGCGTATCGATGATATTTATCTGGTGATCCTTCCAGGTGCAAGTCGTCGCAGCCGAGGTTATGGTAATGCCCCGCTCCTGCTCCTGGACCATCCAGTCCATGACCGCCGTACCCTCATGGACCTCGCCGATCTTATAGGTAACACCCGTATAATAGAGTATGCGCTCGGTCGTCGTCGTCTTACCGGCATCGATATGCGCCATGATGCCGATATTGCGCATCCTTTCTAATGGAAACCGTGACATCAGTAGAAACTCTCCTTACCACCTGTAGTGAGCAAAAGCCCTGTTCGCTTCTGCCATTTTATGCGTATCTTCCTTTTTCTTTATGGAGGCGCCGGTATTGTTGTAGGCGTCCAGCAGCTCGCCGGCGATGCGCTCGCGCATCGTGGTCTCTTTGCGGTTCCGGGCGTAGCTCGTGATCCACCGCAGGGCCAGCGCGATCTTCCGCTGCGGCCGCACTTCCATCGGGACCTGATAGGTGGCGCCGCCCACCCTTCTCGGCTTCACCTCGAGGAGCGGCTTTACGTTCTCCACCGCGGTCTTGAATACCTTCAACGGGTCGGACCCGGTCTTATCCTTGAGGATATCGAAGGCGCCGTAGCATATCCGTTCGGCCGTCGCCCTCTTGCCGTCCTTGAGCAGCACGGTGATGAACCTGCTCACCAGCTTGCTGCTGAACTTCGGGTCCGGTAAAATCTCTCTCTTTTCTGGTACTCTTCTTCTTGCCATGCTCTATCGCTCCCGAATCGGTTCCTCACAGCGGCCTCAGCGAGGCACTGCGGGTAGACTGTAATGGTGTACTATTTCGGCCTCTTCGCCCCGTACTTGGAACGGCCCTGCTTCCGGTCCGCCACGCCCGCGCAGTCGAGGGCGCCTCTCAGGATATGGTATCTCACACCGGGAAGGTCCTTGACCCTGCCGCCCCTGATCAATACGATCGAGTGCTCCTGAAGGTTGTGGCCGACGCCCGGGATATACGCGGTGACTTCCATACCGTTCGTGAGCCGCACTCTCGCCACTTTCCGCAGCGCCGAGTTCGGCTTCTTCGGGGTCGTGGTATACACCCTCGTACAAACGCCGCGCTTCTGCGGGCAGCTCTTCAGCGCAGGGCTCTTCGTCTTCTTCTCAACCTTCTTGCGCCCATTCCTTACCAGTTGTGCGATTGTCGGCACCTTTCCTCCAATGCATTAAGCTATTGATAAATAAAATCTCCGATTTATCGGAAAACCTGTTAAGCTTACCAGAGAATTCTTTCTTTGTCAAGCACTAACGAGCACGCTTGATGAAAACGGCACGCGGCACTAGGAAAGAGAAATATAACACATATTTTCAAAAAAATAAAGAGGTGCTCCGTATGCTATACTTCTCCCGTCGGGAGCGATTACCGTGCCCGCACCAGGCAGTTACCGCAGCGGCGGCAGCATCATTAATCATTTATCTCTTATCTCTCTTCGCACGCTCATGGGCAGCAAGATAAACAACGAGACCGTGATCCGCCTCTTCAGGGAGCGGCAGGGCTTTCTCTCGGGCGAGGAAGTCGCCCGGGAGCTCGGCGTCACGAGGGCGGCGGTCTGGAAGAAGATCACCGCTCTCAAGAGAAACGGGTATGTCTTCGAGACATCGGCGGCACGGGGCTATCGCCTCGTCCGGTCGCCCGACCTCTCCGTCGAGGATCTCCGCAACGCCCTGTCGGGCAGGGAGCGGGTCATCGGGCGGGAGGTTCTTTTCTACAGCGCCGCAGATTCGACCAACACCCTCGCCGCCGAACTGGCCGGAGCCGGTGCAGCCGAAGGGACCGTGGTGATCGCCGACAGCCAGACCGGCGGCAGGGGACGGCGCGGGCGTACGTGGCTTTCGCCGCCGGGAAAGAACCTTTATATGAGCGTTATCGTGCGGCCGGCGCTCTCTCCCCGGGACGCGACGCTCCTCACGCTCATGACCGCCGTCGCCGCAACAGCCGCGATGAGAACCAGAACGCATCTCCCGGTGAGCATAAAATGGCCCAACGATCTCATGGTGCGGGGCAAGAAGCTGGGAGGGATCCTGACCGAGATAAAAGCCGACATGGACCGCATCTTTCACGCCGTCATCGGCATAGGGATAAACATCAACCTCGAGCACGATGATATGCCGGACGATATCAAGGATACGGCGACCTCGGTGAGCATCGAGGCTGGAGCGCCCCGTATGAGGACCCCCTTCGCCGTAGAGCTGCTCGAAGAGCTCGACCGCTGGTACGGTCTTCTCGTGAGAGAGGGCAGAGGACCGATAACCGCAGCATGGCGGCGGATGTCCTCGACCATCGGCAGGGCGGTCCGTGTCGTACTGAACGATGAGGTCCTGACGGGCATCGCCGAGGATATCGATGAGGAGGGCATGCTCCTCGTCAGAGAGGACACCGGCGGAGAGGCGCCCCCTGCGCTGCGAAAAATAAGCGCAGGAGATATCACCATCCTGAGGTAAAAAGACAAGCAAGAAGTAAGAAGTGAGAAGTAGGAAGTGAAGACAAGATTCAGAACTCAGGAGCCAGTCGGAGCGACCCTTCGCGCAGACCCGCTTCGGGGAGCCAGAATAAAAGAACTCCCCTAAGCTCCCCCTTCTTCTTACTTCTCACTTCTTACTTGCCTTACCTCGGCAGAAATTCCATGATGAGCGGGTAGAAGTCCCGTATGAAGGCTACGCCGGCTGCATAGGCGCTCTCCCTGTCGGCATTGAAAGGAACGGAGACCCTGATGAATGCGGACTCTCTCCGGCTGTACAGCATCGAGTTCACGATTTCGTAGAGCTTGAGGGAATACTCGTCGGAGAGCGCCCGGTCCTTTACCTGGAACCAATAGAGGAAGAGCTCGCTGTCGCCGCCCTTCTGGTAAACCGCCTTCACCAGTCGCACACGGCTCTGCCCGCCGAGGTCCACCGCGACCCGCTCCTCGGCAGCCTGGTACCACCCGCTGCCGGGCATGCAGTGCTTCGGGGAGTGGATGCCCCCGCTCTCCTTGCCGCCGCTGTGATAGCCGACATATATATGGACGGGAACACCGTCCCCGTTGACGTACACTCTATAAATGTAGTCGGTAGGCTTCAGCACTTTGAGCACGTTCGTACTGAACGAGGATTGCGACACCATGCGCCACTCCCGGTGGTGCCGGGGGAGTTCGGCAAAAGGCCTGTTTATCGGGACCGCAACATCCTCGTGGAGATGGAGGAAGAGCGTCGTTCCTGCGAGGAGAGCAAAGACTAGGATAAATCTCCACCGCGGTATCATCTGCGCCGCCCTCTCAGGAGGATGGAGCAGCCGATCAGCAGCGCCAGGGCGAGACCGAAGACCGCCAGACCTGCAAACTCATGGAAGCCCCCCCCGGCGATGACCGGCACGAGGAAGCCGTGCGAATAGGTGGAGGCGTCGTACCACTGCTTTACCATCAAGGGCACGATGGAATAATAGATGCTCCCCAGGAGCGCGAGGGTAATAGTCAGGCATCCCGCGTTTCTCCTCAAATTTTCCGGAAGGGTCTGATGCACAGCCTGCTCCACGCTATCCATTCTAAAATTATAGTAGGCATTGCGCCGTTGCACAATTCTTTCTTTCGGCCCCTGTTCACCTGGAGGCGAGCTGCCGATAGCTATTGTCCCGGAGGGTGAGGTACAATAAAAAGCTTTGTAATGCGCCGATAGTGTCGTATTATTTTTAGAGCGTCTCACAGAGTGAGAGGGGGAGGAGGAGAAGGGGACGGCGATGCTCATTGCGGTAGACATCGGCAATTCGACGATCGGTATCGGCCTCTTCACGAACCCCGAAAGAAGCAGCCGCCTTATCGTGAGAAAGGTTCCCGTCCCTCCCACCACCAGAGCCGGCAGGACCGCCGGGAGCGCGGCAGCGTACAGAAGAATCGTTGCGGCCCTCATCAACGAGGCGGCGCCATCGTCCCGCACCGCGCGGAGCGCGTCCGGGAAAAGCCCGGTCAGCGCCGTGCTCTCTTCCGTAGTGCCCGCGCTTACCGGGCCTATGGCCGAAGCGCTCACCGCGCTCTGCGGTGAGCAGCCGCTCGCAGTTACCGCCCGGCTCGAGAGCGGGCTCTCGTTCGGCGTCAGGCATCCTGAGAAGACAGGAGCCGACCGGATCGCCACTGCCGTGGCGGGCTGGGGGATAGTCGGGGCGCCGGTGGCGGTCATCGATTTCGGGACCGCGACCACCGTAACCGTTGTCGGCAAGGGCCCCCGCTTTCTTGGCGGCGCCATCCTCCCCGGCATCCGCCTTATGCAGCAGTCGCTCCACACCGGCACGGCAAGGCTCCCGCTCATCTCCCTGACGCGTCCGAAGGCCGCCCTCGGCAGGGATACCGCTGCAGCAATGACATCTGGTATTATTAACGGGACCGCCGGGGCTGTCGAATATCTCATTGAGGGGATAGAGAAAGAGCTGGGGTATGCGGTAGAATTAATCCTGACAGGCGGCAATGCGGCGATGCTTTCGCCCCTGCTGCGGCGGAAGCACCGGGTGGCGCCCGCGCTGATCTTCGAGGGAATGCGCCTGCTTTATGTGATGCACAGGGAACAGCGCCGTAACGAGCAGTCGCAGACTTCTGCCGGGAGAGACGTACGCTGAGGGATGCGCTTCTTCAGCGGTGGTGATACCATATTTCAAAGGGAGGATACCAGCAATGCTGACCAGGAGAATTCTTTTTCCCACCGATTTTTCCGAAGGCGCCCTGAGCGCCCTGCCTCACGCCGTCGATTATGCGAAGAACTGCGGAGCGAAGCTCTACATGCTGCATGTCGTCTACGACATCGCCACCGCCTCCGGCCTCTATGTCCCCCACGTCTCGGTCGATGAAATGTACAAGGAGCTCGAGGCAGGAGCGCGGAAGCAGCTCGAGAATTTCGGCGTGGAGCTGCGGCGGGACATCAAAGAGGTGGAGTATGCGGTGCTCCGCGGGGTGCCGTATGAAGAGATCCTGCACTTCGCCCGGGAGAACAAGATAGACCTGATTGTCATCGGCACCCACGGCAGAAAGGGGCTCGACCGGTTCCTCTTCGGCAGTACCGCGGAAAAGGTGGTGCGCTATGCGCCGTGTCCGGTGCTGACCGTGCGGGGAGAGGAACAGAAATAAGGGACGCCGTATGGCGTGGGGAGGCAGGGGGCGTCCTTTACCGGCCTCTTCTTCGGTTGAGCGATGCTGCGAACCAAGGTGTTGATCATCGGCGGCGGTCCTGCAGGCGCTACGGCGGCAAAGTTTCTGGCCGGCAGCGGCGTCGATACCGTGCTCGTGGAGCGCGACCTTTCCTATAAGAAGCCCTGCGGCGGCGGCATCCCCTCCTCTGCCTTCGACGAGCTGGATATCCCGAGAGACGCCGTCACCAACGAGATAAGCACCGTACGGATCGTCTCCCCGCGGGGCGAGACGGTCGACGTGGAGCTGAAAGGGGGGTGGATCTGCATTGCGGAGCGGGGCGTCCTCGACAGGTCGCTCAGAGACCAGGCAGGGCAGAAGGGCGCCCATATCATAGAGGGAGCGTTCGACCGTTTCGAGACGGTCGGGACACCGATCGTCTCCCTCGTCAGGAGACGCCAGGACGGCAGAGAGCTCGCCATCGCCTCAGACTATGTCATCGCCTCTGACGGCATAACCTCCCGCGTTGCCGCTGCAGCAGGAGCCCTGAAGCAGGACTTCCTCTATACGATAAGCGCCCGTGTTGTACCGTCCCAGGGAAAGGTCTGCGAGTTCTGGTTCGGGGAGGAGCATGCCGCGAATTTCTACTCCTGGGTGTTTCCGTCCCGGGGGTACGCCTCGGTCGGCACCGGCAGCAGCACGCCGCGGGGACTCACGACGCTGCTCGACGCCTTCGTCAGGCGGCGCTACAGCGACTCCCTGCAGAGCCTCGCCGGGAAAGGCGTCCTCGAGAAGACCCGGGCCTTCAGGATACCCGTCTGGAAAGGGACTCCCTTCAGCATCAACAATATCCTTTTTGCGGGCGACGCCGCCGGCGCCGTCATGCCGGTGACCTATGAGGGGATTTACTACGCCATGAAGTCCGGGGAGTTCGCTGCGCGTGCGCTCATCGAGCGGAATCCCGCGGCATACGGAAAACTATGGAACAGCCGCTTCAGAGCCCGCTTTCTCTTCATGAACAGGGTGCGGAAGCATCTCTTCAAAAGCAACGCGACGATCGAGAAGTGGGTCGCCCTTCACAAAAACGCCGATATCCAGGAGCTCGCCGTAAAACTCTGGCTCCATAAACGAAAGGACAAGAATCCTCTCGTCTCATATATGAACGTCTTCAAGCACCTGATTGCGGGTTAGATAATTCTTTACCCCCAATAATCCTCCTCTATGGCAAAAAAACATCTCGGACAGAACTTTCTCTTCGACCCGGCGATCCTGACGAAGATCGTCGAGGCAGCGGATATCGCCGCGGACGATACGGTGGTCGAGATCGGTCCGGGCCATGGCAGCCTGACCAGGCTGCTTGCGCAGAGGGCCCGCAGAGTGGTCGCCATAGAGCTCGACCCCGACCTTTACCAGAAATTGAGCGAGGACCCGCAGCTGCCGGAAGCGGTGACGCTCGTCTTCGGCGATGCCCTCACCTATGCGTACGAGGAGCTCGGTCCGTTCAAGGTCGTCGCCAATATCCCCTACTATATCACCACCCCGATCATCTTCAGGCTCCTCGAGGCGAAGGAGCAGCTCGTCTCGATGACGCTCACCATACAGAAAGAGGTGGCCGAACGCATCGTTGCGGGTCCGAACACCAAGGACTACGGCGTGCTTTCCCTCGGCGTGCAGTTCTATGCAGACCCGCGGATCGCGTTCATCATTCCCCGCAGCGCCTTCAGACCGGCGCCGAAGGTCGACTCCGCGGTCATCCATATGACGATCAGGAAGACTCCCCGCGTGCGGGTCAGGGACGAGCGGCTCTTCTTCAGGACCGTCAAGACCGCCTTCTCGCAGCGGAGGAAGACCCTCTCGAATGCGTTGAAACCGCTCGCGAAGGATGTACGGGACGTGCTCATTGAGGCAGGGATCGATCCTGCCAGGAGGGCTGAAACATTGAGCATCGAGGAATTTGCGAAGCTCGCGGATCTCCTTGCAGACCGGGCTCCGCATCGTTAACATCATTCTCCCCGGAGTATCCGCAATTACCATGCAGATCATGGGAAAAGGGATACACCGCCTGCACAAAACAGCATGAACGGCTATGCCTTGTGCAAGGCATAGCCGTTCATCATGCGTTCTACCGTTCTACTTATCCAGAGATACTTTCTTGGTTACCGAATGAATAGGATATTTGTTGTCGGGGTTGACTGCCTCGTAGACGAGGTCTACGGTGACATCCGCAGCCTTTACTCCTTCCGGAAGATCGAACTCGACGGTCTCCACTTTGGTCTGAAGGGGCTGCAGGCTGGTGTCGCGCAGGTTCGCAACTTTCCACTGGGCGCCGTACTTCATCTTCATGTCGCGACAGTTCGTCGCCTGAGGATGGAAATGCCGTTCAACCTTGCCGATCTCTTTGCCGTCCGACGACTTTGCGGTCACTACCATGACCACTCTGTTATGGGACGGTCAACCGTCGGGTATCCTGTGGCCCGCGGTCGTATTGATCCTCGTGTTCACCACGATCTTGGGGAAGTACGTGTTTGCTTTCCTCAGCCACTCATACGCGTACGCCTGGACATCGAGATTGATGGCATTGGCCAGAAGCTGGGAAGTCTGTTTGTCGTCATTGAAATTCGGGGCGATAAGGTGATCCCCCTTTTGCATATGACACTCCTGGCACGTCTTTGTCCCGCCGTTGGATACATAGTTGTGGAGATAGCTCCCGTAGAGGTTGGCGCACTGGAATGCCTGATCGAACTCGAGATTAGGACCGAGTCCGTGGCACTGACCGCAGTAGACCGAGTCGCTGAAGATAGCGCTCTTCTTGACCTTCGTGAATGTCTTGTCGGGATGGGACGCGATATCCCTTGTACTGTAAAGGACCCCCTTCTCCGGCTCGCCGAGCTCCCGCTTGTGAATAATCGCCTTGGTATTATGGCAGACGGTGCAGGTGATCTGGAGTTTCGCGACTTTGGCTGAATCCTTTGCGAGCAAGGCCTCGGTCAATTCGACCGCGACCGAGTCCTCGGCAGAGGTGATAGCTTGAGGAAGATGGCACTTGAAGCAGGGAAAATTCTTGATCGTCATCTTCTTCGGGTCATCCTCAGAAAAAGCCGTGCTGCCTTTCTCCCCTTTTTTCAATGCAAGGGGCGTCAGCATCAATCCGCCTTTTACCCCCATAAGCGGTCTGGCGTGGTGCGATTTCTCCCACTGAGCGTAGATTTCCGCATGGCACCCCTTACAGCCGGATGAGTCGTACATTTTGGCCAGCTCGTCGATGGTCTTCGCCTTCTCTGCGTTCGCTGTCAAAGGCAAAACGATCAAGAGAACAGCGAGCATCACTAATGCTACTCTCATACCTCCTCCTTTGGATACACCCTGGTTTCTACTGACCCCCTCCTGAAATCTCTCCCTCAGACCCTCCTTTCTTCCTCTTCTTTACGAGACTGAAGCAGAACGCGTCTCTTTATTGCGTGCTACTTACTTATAAGTTATACCACAGGGAAGCGGCAACTTTAAAGGGGAAAGAGAGAATTATCAGGTCATCTGACAGCGCCAGGTTCAGCGGGCACCGGCAAACCGGCGCCGGAGGCGATAGGAGTGGCCGGGGAGGCGCTCAGACCGGTCCGAGCGCCCCGTTGCTCATACGGAGCTGCCGCCCTGCCAGGCGCGCGAGATCGGTATTATGGGTGATCATGATGAAGGTGATGCCCCGCTCCTCGTTCATCGCCTTGAAGAACCTCACCATTTCGGCTTCCGTCGCCTCGTCCAGGTCACCCGTCGGCTCGTCGGCGAGGATGATCTCGGGGTCGTTCATGAACGCCCGCGCTATGGCGACGCGCCGCTGCTGGCCGCCCGACAGCTGCGAGGGGTAAGCGTTTACCTTGTCGCCGAGCCCTACCCTCTCCAGAAGCCCCACCGCTTTATCATGCGCCTGAGCGCCGGTCCCGCCGGGCATGAAGACGAGCGGCAGCAGGACGTTCTCACGGGCCGTCAGCATCGGCAGGAGGCTCGCAAACTGGAACATGAACCCGACCTTCTCGCACCGGTATGCCGAAAGCTCATCGCTCGTAAAGCGATAGATATCCCTCCCCTCGAAAAGGACCCTGCCCGATGTGGGCGCTGTCATGCCGCCGATCATCGAGAGCAGTGTCGTCTTGCCGGAACCGGAATGGCCCACGACAGATACGAACTCTCCCTTGCCCACGGCGAGCGAGACCCCGCGCACCGCCGTGATGGCTTCGCGGTCGACCGGATAGGTCTTGGTCACGCTCTCGATGCTGAGCTGGTCCACGTCATTCACCCTTCATCGCGGCGAGCGGCTCCATGCGCTTGAGCCGCTGCAGGGGCGCTACCGCACCGACGACGCAGACCCCTGTCCCGATCAGGAGTCCGAACAGGGCGATCGCCGCTCTCTCGAGGGAGCCGAGATCGGTCGTCACATGCTTCATGATCGAGAAGCCCTTCGCCAGCAGCATCGAGAGCGATGTCCCCGCCCCGATCCCCGCTATACTGCCTATGCCTCCTATGATGAGTATCTCGATGAGGAAGAGCTTCACGACCTGGGACTCTCTCGCGCCTATGGCCCGCATGATGCCGACCTCCCGGGCCCGCTCGTTGGCTACCGCCGAGAAGACCGCCCATGCCAGGAACACGGAGAGCACGGCAGCGAGCACTACCGTAACGGAGAAGACGCGGTTGATATCCGCCAGGGTGTCGAGCACACCCTTCCCGAGGTCCTTCCGGGCCACGGCGTCGACCTCGATGATCGAGTCCTCGATGAGGCCGGCCACCTTCCGGGGGTCCTGTCCCTTCTTCACTTTCGCGAAGACGATCGATATCTCTCCCGGCCTTATCTTCGCCTTGCCCTGCTTGAGGATGTCGTCGATGTTCGCTTGATCGATGAAGATGGCGTAATCGAGCCCGGTCCCGGTCTTTTCGAGGACGCCGACCATTTTGAAGATGCTGCCGAAGAGGATGCTGTCGACCTCCATCGCGCCGATATCGATATTGAAGGCAGACTCGCTGCCGACGATCGCCTCGCCCTTCTGGAGGCGGCGTCCCAGTTTTTTGGGAAGCCAGGGATTGACGACGAAGTCCGTCTCCTGGTCGAAGGCGATGACTACCGCGTCCGGCACATCGCAGCAGACCCCGGCGATGGTGGTGAGATAGATCTGGGGCGAGACCGCGGCGATGCCGTCGATCTTTCGTATCCGCTCGATGACAGCGCGGTCCATGAGGAACGACTTCACCTCGTTTTCGAGCAGGAAGTCCTCTGCAGCGCCGCGCGAGCCGGTCGGCAGGATGAGCAGGTCCGCTCCGAGGCGTTCAGAGGCGAGCCGTATGCTCGAATCGACACGCCGGATGAACGAGAGGGCGAAGACGAGGAGTGCAACGAGCAGCCCGATCGCGACGATCAGGATCGTCGTCCGCAAGGGCTTCCTCTTCACATTCCTCGCGGCGACGGAAAGCAGGGTGAATTCCTGAGCCATAGAGTCGTATTATAAAGGATTCGGCCTATTCTTTCTATGCGGCTCATCAGGCCGCATAGAAAGAATAGGGATAAGGAAAGGTACGGCGGCTACTTCCTGTAGTTGGCGTCCAGGCCGCAGAGGGTCGCCGGCTTGTCGCCGAGCCCCATCTCCTTGTGGCAGGCAAAGCAGACCGAAACCGACTTGCCCACGATCTTCTTCTCTCCTGCATCGTAAAGCATCACCACGCCGTCCATGATGGTCTTGCCGGGTATCGGCTTCCCCTCGACGTCGCAGGCTTCGGCCGTGCTCCTGACCGTCAGCACCGCGTATTTATCGTCGGGGGTCGGCATCGCGTCATGCACCTCGCCGCTGTTGGGGATCATCTTCTCGTCGACGAGCTTGAGCGTCTTTGCATCGAGCAGCCATACCCGGTCGCCTGCGGACTGGTAGAGATACTTATCGTCACTGGTGAAATACTGCCTGAAGGTGAGCGTCTTTTTCGGCTCTCCCGTGTGGGTCGCCCTGGCGAGCACCTTCCACGTGCCCTTCTCGAGCGCCGGGAGATCGACCATGACGAAGTCTACCTTGCCGTTCGGTTTCCCCTCGCTCTTCTGGTTGAGGACGACGACGAACTTCTTCATGTCGTTCGAGTTGATGCCGTGTACGAAGAGGTAGGAGTCGGGGTCCTTGTAGCCGATATCGCTCACGAACATGCGGTGCTTGAGCTTCAGGTCCTTCTTGTCGAAAACATCCACATACCCCTCGGCGCCCATGAACACCGGCAGGAAGGAACTCTTGGTCTGTCCCGAAGCGCAGTAGAGCGGCATCTTCTTTTCGCCGCCGGTCGCCCTCTTGTCGGGGTCCATGGCGACGTCCTTGATCACGGCGCCGGTCTTCAGGTCGGTCTTCCCGACATGCTGCTTGCCGTCGGGGTCGAGCTTGTAGGTGGACCAGAACATGACGTTCCGATCATTGACATCGATGCGCGCGTCATGTGTTGCATGGGTTGCCTTCGTGCCGATGTCGATCTTGTCGAGGGCGGTGACCTTTATCGGGTCTTCAGCGTTATTGGGATCGATGGTAACATCGGCTTTGGCGAAATGACCGCCCATACCCGCTACATAAATAACCGACGAATAGGTCTTCTTCGCCGCTGTCGCCACCGGCGTCTTCGCGTCGATAACGCTGAACGCGAGATACCCGGCAAACGCCATTACCATTACCCCCAGAACCGCCAGAAAACGTTTTTGCATTACTTCCTCCCCTTTGGAATTATTATTCGTTCACCCGGTCATCATGCAAGAGTGAAGGGTGGTGCTGCACTGTCTGCTGCAAAGATGCTCTGCGTTATTGACATTAACTCACCTCTGGACTAAAGTCAACCTGAAATTTTGGGTTTAGCTTTATTCCCTGGAACCGATACGGGACTTTCCCGCCGAGAGCCTCACCGGCACCGTAAGGGGCCCCGTCTTCCGGAAAGACAAGGTGAGCATGAACTCGTGCCCGCTCTTCAGGTCTCTCGACATCTTGAAGATCATGAGGTGGAGGCCCCCTGGCTTCAGCTCGACCGTCTCCCCTGCCGGGACCGGGATCTCCTCCCTCTTGACCATCTTCCCCTCCCTCGTATCGTGCAGCTCCACGCGGGCGCCGGGGAAGTCCGCCTGCGCACCGAGGAGCATATCGTCGCCCTCACCCGAATTCCTGATCCTCATGAAGACAGAGCCGACACCGAGGAAGACCGGCGAGAGGACCGCCTCCTGCGCCTCGATAGTTATCTGCGGAGCTCCCTGCTGGGAACCCCTTCCGCACCCTGCAAGAGCTGCAGCAGCGATGATCGCTGCCGTCGCAAAAAGGAAGCCCCCCCGGGCAAGGGCACGCCTTGCCGCGACCCGAAGCCCGGAGCGCGGGGTTCTCCCGGAGTCATGCATCGCGCTATTGCCCTTTCGGAAGAGAGAGCGTGCGGTAGGGGACCACGCTCCCCTTTCCCGTTTCGGCGACAAAGCGTTCGGCGCTCTGTCTGTCCTTGAATGCGACAATGCCATATCCCATCGGGGTCTTTACCCCGGAATCGACGACGAAAGAGGCGGCCTCGATAGCGACCGGCTCCCCGGTGGAGAAGTCGAACACCTCCGCATTGGTGTTGAACTGGAGCTCCTTGGTGGCGCACTGCTCCGCCCTCCAGAGGAGAGCGCAGCCGATATCGTCGAAAGCGACCTTATCCGTACTCTTGGTGTCGACCACCGAGAACCGCTTGTTCTGCCCCTCGATCGACATATTGCATGCCGTACAGACCGCCGGGGATGCCGGCTCGGCCCCTGCCGGGACAGGAATAGCGGAAATGCATGACAGGATCATAACGAGAAACAGCCAGACCTTGCGATGTGCCTTCATAAGCGCCTCCCCTTACCATTTATATATAAAGCGCGTGCTGTTTATTCTAAACGTCCTGTCTTCGCGAGCACAAGCCGGAGCCTGAAGCCGGGGTCGGCATGCGCATCGCGCCTCTTGATCAGGAGCCACTCCTTCTCTTTCCCCCTCATCCTGGTGAGGACAAAGCCTCCCTTCAGCTTCTCCCCTTCGAGCTGAAACTCGATCACGCCTTCGGCAATGCTCCCCTTCCGCAGCGCACAAGAGCCCCGGTCCCAGAGAGCGACAGCGCCCGCGCCGTAACTGCCTTCGGGGAGCGTCCCCTCGAACGAGCCGTACTCGAGCGGATGGTCCTCGACCATGACAGCGAGCCGCTTGTCGGCAGGATTCATCGAGGGACCTTTCGGAACCGCCCATGACTTGAGCACTCCCTCCATCTCGAGCCTGAAGTCGAAATGGAGATGGCGCGCGTGGTGCTCGTGGACAACAAAGCAGGGCATACCATCAGCATACCGGAATCAGGAGCGGATTACAATTATTATAAGGTCGAGATGTAGGTTATCGTCGAGGGAGGGTATGGTATGCGAGCGGTATGGTGAGCGTGCGATAGTTTAATTGTTTAGAAATCCCTTGACAATTGATCGTATAATCGTATATAAATATGTTTATGAAAGAAATGCTCACCCTCTTCAAGCTCGTCTCCGACGAATCGCGGCTGCGGATCATCCTGCTGCTCGAAGAGAAGGAGCTCTGCGTCTGCCAGATCATGGGGGTGCTGAACATGTCGCAGCCGCTCGTCTCCCGCAATCTCTCCCTCCTCTCGAGGGCGGGATTCCTCGAGGACCGGAGAGAGGGAAAGCTCATGTTTTACCGTATCAGGAAGGATGTCCCCCCGCGGCAGGCAGCGCTGCTGTCGATGATGCGGAAGTTCCTGAAAGATGATACGATTGCCGTAAAGGATATGGTTTCGCTCCGAGAGTGCGAAGAGTTCCAGAAAAAGACGGGCAAGTGCGACATGGAAACGTTCCTTTCCTATATGAGAACGAATGGTAAGAGTCACTAACGAAATGAAGGGGCTTGGAGTCGGGCGAGGCATAGTACATGAGCGGCTTGGGCAGCCTAGGCGAAACCAGGGATGGTGAAGCGGGATGCCCCGCCTCGGAGGACGGCCTGGATGCCGTCCGAGAATGAGCGAATGTACTATGCCTTGTCCGACTCCCCCTACACACTAAATCAACCACTCTAAATAACAAGGAGGACAGGGTGCTTAACGCAGTGAAAGAGAAGCGGAGCAGGCTCCAGATGATTACCTGGTATGGATTGCCGTTAGTGGTCGTGGGCGGGTGGTTTTTCCCGAAGCTGGGGTTCTTCCTCCTGGCCTGCATGGTCGGCGCGGTGGGCCTCGCCTTTTCCAAAGGCCGGTCGTGGTGCGACTGGATGTGCCCGCGGGGGAGCTTCTACGATCTCTTCCTCGGGAAGATCAGCGCCAAGAGGGAGATACCCGCGTTCTTCAGGAGGAAGGGCTTTCGCGTCTTCATGCTCGTCGTGCTCCTGAGCGTACTCGGAACGCAGATATATCTTTCCTGGGGCGATATCGACGCTATAGGTCGTGCGATGGTGACACTGCTCACCGTAACGACGCTGGTTGGAGCTGTCCTGGGAGTCGTGTACCACCAGCGCATCTGGTGCCACTTCTGTCCCATGGGCACGCTCGGGAACTTCATCGCCGAAGGGAAGCGTCCGCTCACGATCAGCTCTGCCTGCACCTCCTGCGCAGCCTGCGCAAAGGTCTGCCCGATGCAGCTGAAGCCGTACCAGTACAGGGGGAATGAGGTGATGGGCGACAACGACTGTATCAAGTGCTCGACCTGCGTCGCCGCCTGCCCCAAGAAGGCGCTGCTCTTCGCCCCTGCGAACGGAGAGCCGGAATACAAAAAAGCAGCCTGAGCATCGTGAGGGCGTTACGATCGGGAGCGTTATGCTGATCCCTATTCTCTCGAGCATACTTTTAGTGCTGGCGCTGTTCGCCGGAGCGGCCTTCGGCCAGGAGCAGCCGGTGACGCTCAGCGAGGCGGTTACCATCGCCCTCGACCGGAATTACGAGATACGGGCGTACCGGCATGCGCTCTCGGCGCAGCGGGAGGATATCGGCATAGCGCGGAGCTCCCTGCTGCCGAGGATCTCTTTCGAGGAGCGGTTTCTGCGCACCGACAACCCGACCTACTCGTTCATGGCCAAGCTGAACCAGGAGCGTTTCTCCCAGGAAGATTTTCGCATACGCTCCCTGAACGACCCGGAGGCCATCAGCGACTTCCAGACCACTCTCGCCTTCGAGCAGCCGCTCTTCGCGCCGCAGGCCTGGATCGGGCTCAGGATGGCGAGGCTCGACGATGCAGCCGGAGACGGAGCGTACCGCCGGAAGAGGGAGGAGATAGCCTTCAAGGTCACCCGCACCTATTTTTCGCTGCTCACGGCAAAGGAGCAGGCCGGCGCTGCGGAGAGGACGGTCGAAGACACCAGAGAGCACCTCAGGATCGCACGGGTGCGCCACGACGCCGGTCTGGGCCTCTATTCCGACGTACTGCGGGCATCGACCGCGGTCACCGGGGCCGAGCAGCGGCTCGTCACCGCGCAGAAGAATCTCGAAATAGCCCGCCGCGCGCTCGGCCTGCTGCTCGGCAGGGGAGAGCCGGTCACCGCAGCCGACGTCGCCCCTTCCGATATGCAGGTGAGCGACATCGCCTCCTACCTCGCCGCTGCATCAGGCAGAAACGACCTCCGTGCGCTCGCGATGCGCGCGGAGAGCGCGAAGAACGGCGTAACGCGCGCCGAAGCCGCTTACCTCCCCACCGTCGGCGTCGGGGGCGCCTATCAGCTCAACGACCACAACATACCCTTCGGCGCCGAAGGGCAGAGCTGGCAGGTGACCGCCTTTCTGCGCTGGACACTCTTCGACGGGACACGGCGGAAGCACGAACGGGCGCAGGCAGCATCGAGGGCCGCTGAAACGGAAGAGATGCTCCAGGGGCTGAGGGATACGGTATCGTTCCAGGTGCACGAGGCGTATCTCGAGGTGGCCGAGGCGAAGAAGAACACGGAGCTCGCCCGGTCGGCGCTCGAGACGGCCGAGGAGGGGACGCGGCTCGTGCGGATCCGGTACGAAAATTCCCTCTCGCCGCTCGTCGATCTCCTGGATGCGCAGATCAGCCTGGACCAGGCGCGCGCCGGGTATGCGGCGAGAAAGAACGAGTACCGCATTGCCGTTGCGAACCTCGCCTATGCGAGCGGGACCATCCTTAAAGACTTGAAGAGAGAGCAGTGAGGGAGGGAACAATGGAAAGAGGCCGGAATTTGCGAGGACTCCTTTTTTTTATTTCATTCTGGCTCCTGACTCCCGGCTTCTGGCTTCTGACAGCCGGCTGTTCGGACAAGGTCGGGCCCGGCGCGGTCGAGGTGAAGAGGCCGGTCGTTACCGGTGTCGCCCTCACGACGATCACCCCTGCGACAGTGGACGATTTCTATGAAACGTCCGGCACTGTTAAAGCGAAGACCGTAAGCGCCGTGGCGAGCAGGACGATGGGGACCATCACCGCCGTGCGGGTGAGAGAAGGAGACCGCGTAAGGGCAGGGCAGGTCCTGATGACCATAGACGACAGGGACATGGCACAGAGGGTGCAGGCTGCCGAAAGGGCGGTCGAGGCTGCGCAGCAGCAGAAAGCCCTCGAAGACATCACCTATCAGCGGTATCGGAAGCTCCTGGACGAAAAGGCGGTGTCGCGGCAGGAGTTCGACGAGGTCGAGACCCGCCGCACGGTGGCCGAGCTCGGATACGAACGGGCAAAGGCGCAGCTGCGGGAAGCGCAGGTGGGCCAGGGATATGCGCGCATCACCGCGCCCACCAGCGGCGTGGTCGTCGAGAAGAAGGCCGATGCAGGCAGCATGGCCGTGCCCGGCGTTCCCCTGCTCGTCATCGAGGACACTTCGTCGTTCACGGTCGAGGCACAGGTGGACGAGCGCCTCTCGGGCTCGCTGCGCGCAGGCATGCCCGTCGAGGTGGCGATCGATGCAACGGGGCAGAGGCTTACCGGAGCCGTCAGCGAAATCGTTCCCGCTGTCAATGCCCAGTCGCGCACCTTCCTGGTGAAGAGCGCTATCGCCGGTCCGGCGCTCAGGACCGGCCTCTATGCGAAGGTACGCATACCGGTCGGCGCTAAAGAGGTTATCGTCGTGCCGCAGCAGGCGGTCGTCGAAAAGGGGCAGCTAACGGGAGTCTATACGGTGGACGCCCGCGGCATCGTCACCTATCGCCTCGTGCGCCCCGGGAAAAAGCACGGCGGCATGGTCGAAATCCTCTCGGGCATCGCGCCGGGAGAGCGGGTGATAACGGACGGCCTCGAGCGGGCGGTGGACGGCGGGATTATACAGAGCACAGGGCAGCGGGTCCGGAGCCCGGAACAGAGATAAAAGGGAAGAAATGGGAACCATAGGGATCGCAGGCAGGATCGCAAAGACCTTCATCCAATCGAAGCTGACGCCGCTGATCGTCATCGCCTCGCTGATCCTCGGCGTCTTTGCGGTCGTCGTTACGCCTCGCGAAGAAGAGCCCCAGATCGTCGTGCCGATGATCGACGTCTTCGTCTCCTATCCCGGCGCCTCGCCGAAGGAGGTCGAGGAGCGGGTCACCAAGCCGATGGAAAAGTTCCTCTGGGAGATCAAGGGTGTCGAGTACGTCTATACCATTTCGCGCCCCGGCATGAGCATGGCGATCGTGCGTTTCTACGTGGGCGAAAATATGGAGGACAGCCTCGTCAAGCTCTACAACAAGCTGATGTCCAACTACGACAAGATCCCTCCCGGCGTATCGCAGCCCTTTGTTCGGCCGAAGTCGATCGACGATGTCCCGATAGCGACCTTTACGCTCTGGAGCGAACGCTACGGCGGCTACGAGCTGCGGAGGATCGCCGTCGAGGTCTGCGACGAGCTGAAGAAGGACCAGGACATAGCGGAATTCACGGTCATCGGCGGACAGCGGCGGCAGATGCGGATCAGCCTGGAGCCCTCGCGGCTCAGCGCCTACGGCATCACCCCGCTCCAGATAACGGATATGCTCCGGAAAGCCAACTTCGTCCTGCCTGCGGGGGCGTTCCCTTCGAAGAACAGGGAGCTCGTCGTCGACGCGGGCTCCTTCCTCCGCAGCGCCGAGGAGGTGGGCAGCGTCGTTGTCGGCGTCTACAACGGGAGCCCCGTCTATCTCAGGGATGTGGCTGCGGTGACCGACGGCCCGGAAGAGCCCGCGAACTACGTATTCATGGGGTTCGGCCCCGCGTATAACCGTATCGGCGCATCCGAAAATACGCCGGCGCATCGCCAGTACGAAGCGGTGACGATCGCCATCGCCAAGAAGAAGGGGACCAACGCGACGCATATCGCCGAGCGGGCGCTCGAGAAGATCGAGGCGATCAGAGGGGGCGTCATTCCTTCGGACGTGCAGATCACCACCACGAGGAACTACGGCGAAACGGCGAAGGAAAAGTCGGATGAGCTCCTCGAGCACATGCTCATCGCCGCCATCTCGGTCACCATACTCATCGCCCTCGCCCTCGGCTGGAGGGAGTCGCTCGTCGTAGCGGTGGCAGTGCCGGTCACGCTCGCGCTCACCATACTCGTCAATTATATGTACGGGTACACCCTGAACAGGGTGACGCTCTTTGCGCTGATCTTCTCGATCGGCATCCTCGTCGATGATGCCATCGTCGTGGTAGAGAATATCCACCGCCACTTCAAAATGGGGAGGGTCGATACCGATACGGCGGTGGCTGCCGTCGACGAGGTCGGCAACCCGACCATCCTCGCCACCTTCACGGTCATCGCCGCCCTCCTCCCCATGGCCTTCGTCTCGGGTCTCATGGGCCCCTATATGCGCCCCATCCCGGTCGGGGCCTCTGCAGCGATGCTCATCTCCCTGCTCATCGCCTTCATCATAAGCCCCTGGCTGAGCTACATCGTGCTGAAGGGGACCAGGAAAGAGGAGTCCGCGCGTGAGGACAGGGATGAAAGCAGGATCATCGGCGCGCTGAATCATGTCTACGAGAAAAACCTGAGAGGGCTTCTCGAAAGCAAGAGGAAACGCTTTTTCGGCCTGCTGCTCGTCCTGGGGCTCCTCGGCGCGGCCTTTCTGCTCGTGCCCCTGAAGTTCGTGACGGTCAAGATGCTTCCCTTCGATAACAAGAGCGAGCTGCAGGTGATCATCGACATGCCCGAAGGCTCCACGCTCGAGCAGAGCGCGGCAGTGACCCGCGCCATAGGCGACTACCTCGAGACCGTCCCCGAGGTGACGCACTACCAGTCCTATATCGGCACTGCAGCGCCCTTCAACTTCAACGGCCTGGTGCGGCACTACTTCATGCGTTCGGGAAGCACCATGGCCGATATCCAGGTGAATTTCGTTTCGAAAGACAGGCGGAAGGCGCAGAGCCACGAGATCGCAAAACGCCTCAGGCCCGAGATCAAGAGGATCGGCGATGCCTACCACGCCCGCATAAAAGTCGTCGAGATTCCGCCGGGCCCCCCGGTATTGAGCACCCTCGTTGCCGAGATCTACGGGCCCGACTTCGACCGGCAGCTCGCCATTGCCCGGACCGTCAGGGAGGTCTTCGAAAAGACCCCCGGCGTGGTGGATGTGGACTGGTACGTCGAGGACGACCAGAAAAAAATCGTCTTCGACGTGGATAAGGAGAAGGCGGCATACCACGGCATAAGCACCGATGCCGTAGCCCGGACCCTCGGGGTCGCCCTCGGAGGGAGCGTGGCAGGACTCGCCCATATCGAGAAGGACAAGGAGCCGGTCGAGCTCTTCCTCAGAACGCCCCTTGCGGAACGGGCCGGGACCGACGATCTCAGGGAGCTGACCCTGCCCTCGAGCTCGGGGAATCTCGTACCCCTCTCCGAGCTCGTCACGGTGAAAGAGGGCATAGAGGACAAGACCATCTACCGGAAAAACCTGAAGCGGGTCGTCTACGTCACCGGCGATGTAGCGGGCACCGAGGAGAGCCCGGTCTACGCCATACTGAAGATGAAGGAGACGATCAACACCATACGACTGCCTGAAGGATACGCCATGCAGCAGTATTCGGCGGTGCAGCCCTGGCTCGAAGACCGGTACGCGATGAAATGGGACGGCGAATGGCATATCACCTACGAGGTGTTCAGGGACCTCGGTATCGCCTTTGCCGCGGTGCTGATCCTCATCTACGTCATGGTGGTGGGATGGTTCCGCTCCTTCATCGTCCCCCTCGTCATCATGGCGCCGATCCCGCTCTCGCTCATCGGCATACTCCCGGGCCATGCGCTCATGGGCGCCTTCTTCACCGCCACCTCCATGATCGGTTTCATCGCCGGCGCAGGCATCGTGGTGAGGAACTCCATCATCCTCGTCGACTTTATCGAGCTGAAGCTCGCCGAGGGCGTGCCGCTCAAGGAAGCGGTGGTGCAGGCGGGGATCATCCGGTTCCGTCCGATGCTCCTGACCGCTGCCGCGGTCGTCGTCGGCTCGTCGGTCATTCTCTTCGACCCGATCTTCCAGGGCATGGCTATCTCCCTGATGGCGGGCGAGGTCGCGGCTACGCTGCTGTCGCGCACCATGGTGCCGGTTCTGTATTACGTGTATAAAAACCGGGAATCGGGCAAGGCGAAAGGATAGGGCCCCGGCAGAGCGCGGAGTCACGGAACGCCCTTGCCCTTGTTTAAGGAGGAAATTATGTACCTGGCTAAAACCGACGACTGGTATCTGGAGCGGTTCGTCCTGCTCCTTGCCGGGCTCTTCACCCTTGCGAGCGCGGTCCTCGCGTGGGTGTTCAGCCCTTACTGGCTTATCCTGACAGCATTGGTCGGGTTCAACCTGATCGTCTTCGCCCTTACCGGGTTCTGCCTGATGGCGAATATCCTGTACCGCCTGGGAGCAAAACCGCGATTGCAACGATAAGTCGTGACGAGTAATCCGTGATGCGTGATCGGTAAAAGACAGCCCCCATAGCCGTTTTACTCATTACTCATCACGGTCGTTAAAAATCGGTGCTAGAATGTAATTATGTGGAGCCGGATCAATAGCGGCATCGTCAGACTATTGTGGGGGAAGAGACTTCCGGCGCGCAGCAGGGCCGGGGCGTTCATAACGGAGCTGCTGCAGCTGCTCTACGTGGCGGTCCGCGATGTCTACGAGGGCCGGCTTACCCTGCGGGCGACGAGCCTCGTCTACACCACACTGCTCTCGCTCGTTCCGCTCATCGCGGTGAGCTTTTCCGTACTGAAGGCCTTCGGCGTACACAACCAGCTGTGGCCGCTCCTGCTCAGGTTCTTCGAGCCCCTCGGCGAGAAGGGTGTCGAGCTCAGCAGCAGGATCATCGGCTTCGTCGAGAATATCAATGTCGGCGTGCTCGGCGCGGTCGGCCTCGTCTTCCTGGTATACACCGTCATTTCAGTCATTCAGCAGATCGAAGAGGCCTTCAACGATATCTGGAAGATCAGCAGGCCCCGCAGCTTCATGCGGCGGTTCAGCGATTACCTCAGCGTCCTCCTGATCGGCCCGGTCCTCGTCTTTTCCGCCATGGGCATCACCGCCTCGGTCATGAGCACAAGCGTTGTCCGGTGGATCGTCGCCTTCGAGCCCTTCGGCACCGTCGCCTATCTCGCGAGCACCATCGCGCCGTTCATTCTCATTACTGCGGCCCTCACCTTCTTCTACAGCTTCATACCCAATGTAAAGGTACACCTCCGCTCGGCCCTGGCAGGGGGCATCTTTGCGGCTGTCCTCTGGGAGGCGTCGGGCTGGGCATACGCCTCGTTCATCGCTTCGTCGGCGCGGTACTCGGCCATCTACTCGGGGTTCGCGATCGTCATTCTTTTCATGCTCTGGCTCTATCTCAACTGGCTCATTCTCCTGGTCGGCGCGGAGATATCGTTTTACCACCAGCATCCCCAGTTGCTCACGCCCCGGAAACAGCTGGGGCTCATGAGCAGCCGGATCAAGGAGGCGCTCTCGCTCCAGGTAATGATCCTGGCCGGCTACAACCATTACTGCAATATCCCTCCCTGGACCCGGACCTCGCTCATGAGGCACCTCGGCATCCCGGTCGCCGCTCTTGCCGACGTGCTCTCGATCCTGACACAGAAGCGGCTGCTCCTCGAGACCTGCGACGATCCCCCGCTCTACCTCCCTGCGCGGGACATCGAAACGATCACCCTTAAAGATATCGTCACCGCGGTAAGGACCTTCGGCGATGATACGGTGACTTCCTACGGACAGCGTCCCGTGACCGCCGAGGCTGACCGCATCGTTCGCGAGATCGACGCCGCGGTGAGCGACACCCTGGAAGAAAGGACACTCAAGAGCGTCGTCCTCTCCTGCAGGGACGCTCACGCCGGCATGCGCCCCGGCCGCATGCAGACCGAAGAGCTGCCGGTCTCTTCGTAAGCCCCGGCCCGCTCCCTCCCGATTTGAAACAGCGGAAATATCGCTTATAATTAGTGTATATCTCCTCACCGTAAAAACCGCTGCACTCAAGCATCATCCATGAGGGAGGACGTCCCCATGATCGATAAAGCCAGACAAGAGAGAAAGACGATCACCGTCGACGGCTGCGCCGCGTGCGCTCATGTGGTCCATGCCACCAATGAGATCATCACCATCTATCCCATAACCCCGTCCACCCCTATCGCCCAGATATGCGACGAGAAGTCCGCAAAGGGAGAGACGAACATCTGGGGGAGCGTGCCGGAGGTCTACCAGATGCAGTCCGAGGCAGGGGTCGCCGGAGCAGTGCACGGCGCCCTGACGACCGGCGCCCTGGCTACGACCGTCTCGGCCTCGCAGGGGCTCCTGCTGATCATGCCGGTAATGTACAAGCTCGTCGGAGAGCTCACGCCGACGGTATTCCACATCACCGCCCGGGCGCTCGCCGTGCAGGGCCTCTCGATCTTCGGCGACCATTCGGATGTGATGGGGGTCCGCTCGACCGGCTTTGCGATGCTCTGCTCGAAGAGCGTCCAGGAGGCGATGGACTTCGCCCTCATCGCCCAGGCAGCCACGCTCGAATCGAGAATACCCTTCCTGCACTTCTTCGACGGCTTCAGGACCTCCCACGAGATACGGAAAATAGAAGAGCTCTCGTTCGACGATATGCGGGCCATGATCGATGACGACCTCGTCGCCGCGCACCGTACGAGAGGGCTCACCCCCGACCGGCCCATGATACGCGGCACCGCCCAGGACCCCGACGTCTACTTTCAGGGAAGGGAGACGGTCAACAGATTCTATAACGCCGCGCCCGGGATCGTACAGAACGCGATGGACCGCTTCGCCGGCATCGTGGGGCGGCAGTACCGTATATTCGAGTACCACGGCCACCCCGAGGCGGAGCGGGTCGGCGTCATCATGGGGTCCGCGGGCGAGGCGATGCTCCTCGCCATCGATGAGCTGAATAAGCGGGGCGAACGGCTCGGCCTGGTCCAGGTGAGGCTCTTCCGCCCCTTCTCGGTCGAGTCCTTTGCCGGGGCGCTCCCCGCGAGCGTCCGGGCCATCGCGGTGCTCGACCGGACCAAGGAGTCGGGCGCCGTCGGCGAGCCCCTCTACCTCGACGTGCGGACCGCGATCGGCGAGGCGATGGAAAAGGGCATCGCTCCCTTCAAGGAGTACCCGGCGATCATCGGCGGCCGCTACGGCCTCGCGTCCAAGGACTTCACCCCTGCCATGGCGAAAGCGGTCTTCGACAATCTCGCCGCAGCGCAGCCGAAGAACCACTTCACCGTCGGCATCAACGACGATGTCACGCATACCAGCCTCGACTACGACGAGAAGGCCTTCCGCATCGAGGGAGAGCGGATGTTCCGCGCCCTCTTCTACGGCCTCGGCGCGGACGGCACGGTCGGCGCCAACAAGGACGCGATCAAGATCATCGGGACCGAGACCGGCAACTACGCCCAGGCCTACTTCGTCTACGATTCGAAAAAGTCGGGCTCGGTCACCGTCTCCCACCTCCGCTTCGGCGAGGAGGAGATCCGGAGCCCCTATCTCGTGCTCTCGGCGAACTTCATCGCCTGCCACAACCCCTCGTTCCTCGAACGGCTCGACATGCTCTCCCAGGCCGAAGAAGGCGCAGTCTTCCTGCTCACCACGCCGTACGGCAAAGACGAGGCGTGGGATACGCTGCCGGTCGAGATCCAGGAGCAGCTCATCGCAAAGAAGATGAAGTTCTACGTCATCGACGCCATCTCGATCGCGAACGATATCGGGCTCGGCACCAAGATCAACATGATCATGCAGACCGCGTTCTTCATCATCTCGGGGATACTGCCGCAGGAGCAGGCGGTCGCCGCGCTCAAAGACCAGATCGAAAAGACCTACGGCAAGAAGGGGAAGGCGGTCGTCGCAATGAACTACGAGGCCGTGGACCGGGCGGTGAAGAGCATCGCCGAGGTCCCGGTGCCGGACAGGGTCACGAGCGGAAAGCGGCAGCGGCCTATCATGCCCGAGAACACCCCGGAGTTCATAAAGCGCGTCAATGGGGCGATCCTCGCCCGCAAAGGCCATTTCCTGCCGGTCTCCGCGCTCCCGGTCGACGGCGCCTGGCCCACGGGAGTCACCCAGTACGAGAAGAGGAATATCGCGGTCGAGATCCCCATCTGGGAACCGCAGATATGCATCCAGTGCGGGCTCTGCTCCTTCGTCTGCCCCCATGCCACGATCAGGATAAACGCCTGCGATCCCTCCCTTCTCGAAAACGCCCCGCCCTCCTTTAAATCGGCTGCTGCGAAAGGCAAGGGGCTCGAGGGGCTCAGGTTCACCGTGCAGGTGGCGCCCGAGGACTGCACCGGCTGCGGCTCCTGCGTCTTCGCCTGCCCTGCCTACGGGAAAGATGCGGACGGCAACAGGCTGCCGGACCTGAAGGCGATCAACCTGCGGTTCCAGGAGGAGCACCGGGACGAAGAGGTGCGGAACTTCAATTTCTTCATGACCCTCCCGGAGCTCGATCTCCCGCGCTACAACATAGCCACGGTAAAGGGGAGCCAGTTCAGGCGGCCGCTCTTCGAATTCCACAGCGCCTGCGCCGGCTGCGGCGAGACGCCCTACCTCCGCCTGCTCAGCCAGCTCTTCGGCGACCGGATGCTCATCGCCAATGCCACGGGCTGCTCCTCGATCTATACGGCGAACCTGCCGGACGCCGCCTATACCGTACGCCACGACGGCAAGGGCCCGGCGTGGTCGAACTCGCTCTTCGAGGACAACGCCGAGTTCGGCTTCGGCATGCGCCAGACAATAGACTTCTTCCGCAGCGAAGCGCTCCGGCTGCTGAACTATTTCATAGCCCATCCCTCCTACGGAGACGCCTGGCACCTCTTCGAACAGCTGAAGACCGCGGATCAGTCATCACAACAGGGTATCGAGGAACAGCGGTCACGGGTGGCGGAGCTCAAAGAACGCATCAGGAACGACACCGCCCCCCAGGCGATCAACCTCCGTTTACTGGCCGACTACCTGGTGAAGAAGTCGGTCTGGGCCGTCGGCGGCGATGGATGGGCCTACGACATCGGCTACGGCGGGGTCGATCATGTGCTCGCCTCGGGCAGGAATATCAACCTCCTCATCCTCGACAGCGAGGTCTACTCCAATACCGGGGGGCAGACCTCCAAGTCGACCCCGCTCTCGGCAGTGGCGCAGTTCGCCGCAGGCGGGAAGAGGACGCCGAAAAAGAACATCGGGATGATCATGTCGACCTACGGCAGCATCTATATCGCGCAGGTAGCCTTCGGCGCCAACCCGGGCCAGACGGTCAAGGCGTTCCTCGAAGCAGAGGCCTTCAACGGCCCCTCGCTCATCATCGCCTATGCGACCTGCATCGCCCAGGGGTTCAACCTGGCCGAGACGGTCGAGCACAACAAGAAGGCGGTCGCCTCGGGCCATTGGCCGCTCTACCGCTACAACCCCGATCTCGAGAAAGAGGGCAGGAATCCCCTGACCATCGACAGCAGCGAGCCGACCATCTCCTTTGCCGACTACGCCTACAGCGAAAACCGCTACCGCATGCTCCAGCGCTTCAACCCCGACCTCGCCGCCAGGCTGATGCAGCAGGCCGAGGCGGACGCAAAGAGGCGGTGGAGCTACCTGAAGCACATGGCGTCATGGAACCCGGCAGGGGCGAAGAGCGAGGAGCACGCCGAGAGCAAGCAGGGCTGAAAGGAGGGGATCCATGTCCTGGAAGATGGACGCCGATCCGCTCGACAATGTCTTTCTCTCGGCCCTCATCGCCGCCATCCCGATCCTGGCGATGTTCTGGGCCCTGGCGGTGAGGCGGATGAAGGGACACCACGCCGCCCTCATCGCCGCGGGCAGCGCCTTTGCCGTTGCGGTCATCGGCTTCGGCATGCCGGCCGGGCTCGCCCTGCTCGCTCTCGTCGACGGGATGCTCTTCGGCCTCTTCCCCATCGCCTGGATCGTGGTCACCGCCGTCTTTCTCTTCAATATCACCGTCAAAGCCGGGCAGTTCGAGGTCATCAAGAACTCCATCGCCGCCATCACCGACGACCGCCGGCTCCAGGCCCTGCTCATCGCCTTCTCGTTCGGCTCCTTTCTCGAGGGAGCGGCCGGGTTCGGCGCGCCGGTAGCCATCTCGGCGGCGATGCTCGCGGGCCTGGGCTTCACGCCCCTCTATGCAGCGGGCATCTGCCTGCTCGCCAACACCGCGCCCGTCGCCTTCGGCGCGATCGGCATCCCGATCATCGTCGCAGGCCAGGTCACGAATGTAGACTTCATGGCCATCAGCAGGCTCGTCGGCCTCAACCTGCTCTTCCTGTCCGCGGTCATCCCCTTCTATCTCGTCGGATTGATGGCAGGACGGAGAGGAGTGGCCGAGGCATGGCCGGCCGTGCTCGTCAGCGGCGTATCCTTCGGCGTTTCCCAATGGGTCACCGCAGCCTACCTGGGACCGTTCCTGCCGGATATCATCGCCTCCCTCGTCTCGATCGTCCTGCTCACTCTCTTCCTGAGGGTCTGGCACCCTGCCGTGAGCTGGCGGTTCGCCGAGGAGCCCCCGAGCAGGGGCAAGACGAGACTCGTCTACACCGGAGGGCAGGTCTTCAGGGCCTGGGCGCCGTTCGTCATTCTCACTATCGTTGTCGCTGCCTGGGGCCTCCCGCCGGTCAAGCAGACCCTCGATGCCCTCGGCCTCGTCACCTTCGCCATCCCCGGACTCCACGCCGCGGTCATCAGCGACGGGCAGCCGATGCCCGCCCTCTTCACCTTCAACTATCTCAGCTCACCCGGCACCGCGATCTTCCTGGCAGGCATAGCGACCCTCCTGCTCCTCAAGGCGCCTGTCCGCGAGGGGGCGAGGATCTTCGGGGAGACCGCGAAGACCATGCGCTTCTCGATCGTCACCATCGCCGTGGTCCTGGGCTTCGCCTACCTCTCGAACTTCTCCGGCATCTCGATCGCCCTCGCTCATGCCTTTGCAGCGACCGGGGCGCTCTTCCCCTTCTTCTCTCCGTTCATAGGATGGCTGGGCGTCTTCATCACCGGGTCCGACACCTCGGCGAATGCGCTCTTCGGCAAGCTCCAGGAAGTGACGGCGCTGCAGACAGGGATCAACCCGGTGATCGCCGTTGCCGCGAACAGCACCGGCGGGGTTACGGCGAAGATGATCTCTCCCCAATCGATAGCGATCGCTACGGCAGCGGTGGGCCTGGCAGGCCGCGAGGCGGATCTCTTCCGTTTCACCCTCAAACACTCGCTCCTGCTCACCCTGCTGATCGGCGTCATGACGCTCATGGAGGCATACGCAGTCCCGTGGGCCGCGCCGGAATACCGGAGAGTCGCGGCAGCAGAAGAGGCAGCGCGGACGCCGATGATGACGATAGAGGGAGTGCTCTCCCTGGCGGTCTCCCTGGCGCTGGTGCTGCTCGTCTTCCTTGCGGCGAGCCGGCTTGCTACACGGCGCCGCGCACGGCAATGATAAAGGGGCGCCCGGCTCCTGCTCGAGTGGGCAGGGCGGGCGTTCCGGTCAGTATTCTTCGAGATGATACCACTCGGCGTTTTCGAGCCAGGTGAAGGGCCGGGAGACGAACTCGATGATATTCTCGAGAATGAGGTAGTGCCGCTGCTCTTCGTCCGCGATCTTCAGGAGTGCCTGCTTCTGGCGGGGATCTGCCACCTCTCCCGCCTTCTCACGGTAGAAGTCACGGGTCTTCTCCTCGATCTGCTGCGCCCTCGCGTAGAGGTCCACTTCCGACCCGTTGTCGGTTATCGCTTCACCCTCGTCCCGCATCTTGACGAAGATATTCTTCACGTCGTCGAGGATCGGGGAGTCGGGCACCTCGACCGGCTCGTTCCGCTTCATCTTGCCGAAGAGCTCATAGTGCTTCACCTCGGCATCGGCGAGCATCGTCAGTATATTCTTCAGCCCCGCATTGACCACCCTCCCGGAGAGCTCGCGGTAGTAGAGCTCCCCGTCCTTCTCGAGCTGCATCGCATAGTCATAGATATCCATGTCATCACCTCCAGGCATATTGAGGCTATAGGGTGTGAATACAAACTATTTTCTACTGCGACCGGCTGCACCGTGCACTGACTTCGCTGTCCCGGACAAAACGTCCTCACCGCAGCTCCGCTACGCCTCCGGACGTACTTTCACCCCGAAGATTTCCGATCTTCGGGGACCCCGTCCAGTTACCATAACTTTGGGGCCGCCTTGCCCGAGCACGGTGCGCTCGGTCTCGTGACGAATACAGTTTGTATTCACACCCTAAAAAAATTATATCAGACTATTGTTCAAGAGGCTTGCGCTTAAAAGAAAGGGGGACCGGCCTGAACGCCGAAGCAGGGACAGCGATTTATTCAGGGTACCAGTTTGGGCTAAAGAGCAGCGAAGCACGAAGAGGTTGGGAGATTGCGCACTAGATGTAGCTGATACTACTTGACCCTACAGGCAGTGTACGGTCAGCTCATGCCTTTCGTTGGCGCTTACAGCGATAAGGCAACCGGAGATGACGTCCTCTTCAATCTCAGGAAGAAACCGCAGAGTATATGTGTAAATTTGAGTGCCATCCTGTTTGTCATGTTATCGAGTTTTCTGCTCAACATTGGTTAGCTGACTACCAATCGGCACATCGCATCCTCTGGGCTGTTGTTGCAGCGAGGACTTGAATGTGGAGTCCGCCGCGATCGGCTCAATTCCCCAGCGTTTAATTCCAGAAATAATGCTCGACAGCTCGGTTGCCCGTAAGCTGCGATGCAGGAGGAATAACTCGCAATCGACATGCCCATATGTGCGGTTCTACTTCTCCGTGAGGCTCAGAATTTTCCAGGGAAGCCCGGGGAAATGTCGAACCCGACATATGTGATATAATTTCTTAACAAAACAAACTATGAGCATGCCTCCATGAGGAACAGTGACGACATAAAACGCATTGCCGACTATTTCAAAGACCGGAACGAGGTTTCGGCCCTGTTTTTGTTCGGCAGTCTCGCAAAAGGCAGGGAGACAGCCGAGAGCGATATCGATATCGCGGTGCTCGTGGATGAATCCAAAATGGGAGGGAACACCTTTCAACAGCTAAAAAGGGCTTATTATGCGGCTTCCCCTCGGTTTTCCCTGCGGCCGGTCGATATCGTCATACTGAATACCGCCTCATCTTTTTTGAAACATCATGTGCTCGCTGCAAGCAAGGTGCTCTTTGACAGGAACCGGAAACTGAGAGTGAGGTTCAGGACAAGGGCGATCATTGAGTACCTGGATTTTACCTATACGGAAAACATCTGCCGCAAAGCAGTGGCAGATCGCTTCAGGAGGTCTTCTTGTGGTCGATAAAGCTCTCATCGGCAAAAAACTGGAACGGATAGCGAAATACCTGAAGACAATACGTCAAAAAAAAGATCCCGGCCTTCGATTATTCAAGAAGGATGAAGATCTCCAGAGCCTTATTCTCTTTAATCTTGTCCAGGCGATCCAGGCATGCAGCGATATAGGCGCCCATATTATAAGCGACCAGGAATGGGAATCACCTGATACCCAGGCAAGCATTTTTGAAATTCTGGCGAACAAGAAAGTAATTACAGCGTCTCTTTCGAAGAAGATGAAACAGATGGTCGGGTTCAGGAATATCGTTGTCCATGAATACGAGAAAGTAGACCTGGATATAGTCTATACGGTGTGGAAAAAACATCTTTCCGACATCGAGAAGTTCTGCAAAGCGGTTATTCTGAAATATAATCTTTAGCCGGCCCGCCCCGCTTTACCCGCAAACGGGGCAATAAAAGATTTACGCCGGCGCCGCCCTGAAGTTTTTCTCTCTTCGTATCAGGTCGTTCGGCCGCACGCCGGGAGGAACGTTCATGAAAATGGTATCCTCATTCCGTGCAGAGGCAATACTCATGCCTTCCACATCGCGCATCGCTTCAACAGTAAAGCGCTGCTCTTCAACGCCGGACGAGAGGTACTCGATTACATCTCCGAGGTCGAGTCTGTTTCGCAATCCGATCCTTGCACGATCACCGTTGACCTCGAGGACCACGCCGACGAGCTCGTGGCTCGTGCGGTAGCTCTCGCCGTCGAAGTTGTAATCGTTGTCGGGCTGCCTGCCGAAGAACATGCCCGCCGTATATCCCCTGCTGCTGAACATCGAGAGCTCCCTGAGCCAGCGGGGATCGACGCGGTATTCGCCTCCGCGGGCCACTGCGTCGACCGCCTCGCGGTAAGTCTTCACCACCCCGGCGACATAATTGATCCCCTTCATCCTTCCTTCGATCTTGAAGCTGTCGATGCCGGCAGCGGCGAGGAGCGGCAGGTGCCCGACCATGCAGAGGTCCTTCGAGCTCATGATATAGGTGCCCCGGTCGTCCTCGAAGACCGGGAAGTACTCTCCCGGACGCTTCTCTTCCATGAGCGCATAGCTCCACCGGCAGGAATTGGTGCACTCCCCCGTGTTGGCGCTCCGGGAGGCGAGAAAGCTGCTGATATAGCAGCGGCCCGAGTAGGAGAGGCAGAGCGACCCGTGGACGAAGACCTCGAGCTCGATGCCGACCGCATCGCGGATCTCCTTTATTTCGCCGATCGACAGCTCCCGTGCAAGGATGAGCCGCTTCGCGCCCAGCTCTTCCCAGAACCGCGCCGATTCCGTATTGGTGATATTCGCCTGCGTGCTGACGTGGATATCGATTTCCGGGGCCCTCTTCCTGAAGAGGGAGAAGACGCCGGGGTCCGAGAGGATGACCGCATCGGGTCTGATCTCCCTGAGGACCCGTATATGCTCCCCGATCTCACCCAGATCCCTGTTGTGAGGGAAGATATTCACGGTCGCATAGACCCTCGCTCCCCGGGCGCGGGCATAGGAGACCGCTGCCGCAAGCTCTTCGGGCTGGAAGTTCCGCGCCTTGCCCCTGAGGCTGAAGCGCGAATCGCCGAGGTAGACCGCATCGGCCCCGTAATGGAGCGCGGTCACCAGCTTCTCGAAGTCGCCCGCAGGGGCGAGCAGCTCAGGCTTTCTCATGCAGCATCCTCGTACGGCATTCCTCTATCGCCTCGCGTGCGAGCCGGTCGCAGCGCTCGTTCTCCGGGTGCCCGTCATGCCCCTTGATCCAGTGCCACGTCGCTTCGTGAGGCTCCGCCGCCCTGATCAGCCGTTCCCAGAGGTCGCGGTTGAGCACCTCTTTTTTCTGGGAGTTCCTCCAGTTGTTCCGGAGCCAGCCCGAGAGCCACTCGCTCATGCCCTTCACCACATAGTTCGAATCCGTGGTGACCCTGACCCTGCAGGGACGCTTGAGCGCCTCGAGCGCGGCGATGACGCCGAGCAGCTCCATGCGGTTATTGGTGGTCAACGGCTCGCACCCCGACAGCTCGCGCTCCTTTTCCCCTGACCTGAGGATCGCCCCGAAGCCGCCGACGCCCGGATTGCCGCTGCACGCGCCGTCCGCAAAGATCTCGACGAGCGGCTTACCGCCCTGTTTATCGCGATGGGTATCGTGCGCCATAAGACCTTTATATTACCGTTTTTCATACTCCCGGTGCCAGCCGGTATCCGCTCTTTTAATGGAGAGGTCTCTTTTGCTAGTATAGGTACTCACACAGCTCGATTGCCCGACCCAGGAGGAAAATTATGAAGAGGATTATCGCGATTGTTCTATTGCTCTTTACCATAGGCGCGTGCCAGCAGCAGCAGGAGCCGAAAGGCCAGCTGCCCCATGCAGGGGCGCCGCTGCAGATGCCGCAGCAGAATGCCCAGGAGATAGCACTGCTGCAGGATGCGGTAAGGAAGGACCCCGGTAATGTCACTGCATGGATACAGCTCGGCAATATCATGATGGACACCTCGCGTTTCAGCGAAGCTGTCGATGCCTACCAGAAGGCGCTCGCCATAGACCCCAGGAACGTAGACGTGCGCGTCGATATGGCGACCTGCTACCGGGGTATGGGCAACTCGGCCAAGGCGGTCGAGGAGTACCGGAAAGCGATCGAGATCAATCCCAAGCACCCCTATGCACACAGGAATCTCGGGGTAACGCTGCTCTTCGACCTCAAGGACAAGACAGGGGCGGCAAAAGAGTTCGAGAAGTATCTCGAGCTCTCCCCCTTCGCTCAGGATGCGTCCCAGATACGACAAACCCTGAAAGAGCTCAAGGCGGGGAATTAGACGCCAGCAAGGGGGGCCGGGGATCATGGAAGCATATTTTAACATTCACCAGCTCGCAAAGTACCTGAAGCTTACCGAGCAGGCGATCAACCGCCTCGTTGCGGCAAACAAGATACCTTCCGTCACGACCCCGGCCGGGGTCGTCATTTTCAAGAAGAGCGACATCGACCAATGGATCGAGGAGCACAGGAAAAAGGCGCAGGAGATTCTCGAGAATAACGAGATCATCTGAAAAAGACAAGTGAGAAGGAGGAACTGAGAAGGAAGAAGTAAATTGCGGTAATCATTAGTTTCGTTGATGAAAACTACAAGCGCCCTTCATGGCTTCACCAGGAAATTGAGAGGTCAGGTGTCTATTCCCAGAGGTTGTATAACCTGAATACTCCGCAGGCTCGGAGAACTAAAGCTGCCGCTGATTATCGAAGGGCACGAATTCAATGCAGCAGAAAAATTCTGTTGAGGCCTGAAGATAAATGTGCTATGTAATTATGTAAGGGCCACATTCCGATTCCATCTAAAGAACATTGCGGATACGGAAGGGGGAGTTAACAATGAAGAGGAGCTGCGGCAGAGGCGGATTCTGCGTGCATGTCTTACTGATTGCTTCGCTGGTGCTGGTGCTGCTGGGTCATCAGAGGGCGTTTGCCGCTGAGCAGAAGGAGGTTATCTCGGTGGATTCGCTCGGGAGCATCACGAAGGATACGACGCCGAGCGGGGCCAGGATCCATCTCATAGGCAGCCTGGGCATCAGCACGGCTGACTACACACGCGGAAGATTCGACGACGTCAGGGAAGAGCTGAACGATATCGCGGTATCCGGAACACTGAAGGTCGTTTTCAGGCTTATCGAGCGAAACCAGGGCTGGCTGCGCAACCTGAACCTCACGCTCGCCACCCAGAACGCCGTGAGCGACGAGGAGCCGTTCGACAATGCGACCAGCCCGGAGATCTGGTACGAGTCCAACAACTTTGCCGCATTGACAACGCGGACCTCCAATGATCTGCTGTTCGGACTGACCTACACCGCCTTTACCAGCCCCAATGACGTTTCCGATACTGCGGAGGAGGTTGCCGCGGCAGTGATGTACACCGGGAAGAACTTCATAGGCAGCCTTTCACCGCAAGCCAAGATAGTCTTTCCCGCAGATGAGGGCGACGGCTATTTTGCAGGGGTGTCTATTACTCCCAGCTTCAACCCGATACAGGGCAGCGGTCTTACCCTCAAGGTGCCGATCGAGGCGGGCCTGGGATTCGATAAGTACTATACTCCCGATGATGACGATGTCCTAGCGTTCGGAAGCGCAGGGCTCGCTGCAGCGCTCCCCCTGGAATTCATCCCGAAGGAGTACGGCAACTGGAACTTCAGCGCCGGGATCCATCTGATTGTCCGTGACAAAGCCATAGCCGATGCCGGAAGGCCCCTCGATGATGCAGACAACACGATCGTCTACGGCACCGCGGGGTTCAGCTTCGTCTACTGAGGACCGGGCGCGCACTTCTTCCGCAGTGGTTCCGGGTGCGGCAGGCCGGAGCTGCCTCCCCTTAGTCTGCCGATTCGAAAAAGCGCAGCGCCGCAGGGATAAGCCCGCCTATAGCCAATGCAACAAGCCCGGCCCGCCAGAGCCACGGCGCCTCACCGGTCGCCCCGAAGCTGATGAGCGGAAAGGAGACGAGCATCAGGACCAGTGCGATACCTTGTATAAGCATTCGCGCTACCTCACAAACGTCACGTTATTTATCAGAACAGTGACAATACCGGTCAATACCGCGGCAACGGCTGCCCAGGGGAGCGTCATCTTCAGGATCTCGCCGAGCTTGCCGGTCTGCTGCGTCGTGCTCGTCCCCAGAATGATATTGGCGGGCGCTATCGCGTTGCCGATCGCGCCGCCCGTGGACTGGGCTGCGATGAGCGTTGTCTGGGAGAGCGCCTGCTCCGTCTGTGCCACGGTATCGTGAAGAGGCGAGAAGAGGATGTTCGAGGCGGTGTTGCTCGATGTGATGAAGGCCCCCACAATCCCGATCCAGTTCGCAAAGAACGCGTATACCAGGGGAGGAGATACCGCCGAGATGCCGAACGCCAGCACATTCGTCTGTCCCGAATCGTCCATTGTCTTGCTCAGCACCAGGAACGAGGTGACCGCGATCGAGGCGGGGATCGCATTGCCGGTCAGTCCGCTCCAGATGCCCTCCTTCTCTCCGCCGGCTTTCCGGTAATAGCCTTTAGCACGGTATACTGCCCAGCCTATAAGCGACGCGAGCAGGAGGTACGTGCCGGGATGGGTGAAAAGACTGAACGGTGAATAGGGTCGGGTCGCCTCTGTGGTGAGCCCGTATCCGGTCGTCGTCTCCGGGAAAGGCAAGCCGATCTCGAACCGGCCCAGAATGCTTTCGACCTGGGGGATGCCGGACCCTATTACAATTGATACCGCCAGAACGATATAGGGCAATACGGACATCCAGAGCCCCATGACAGGCTCTCTCTCTTCCGTCTCATTCTTTCCCTTCCGCTCCTGCATGACGTCGCTCTCGATGTCTTGAGGCTCACTGTACCTCTCCCAGCGCGAAAGAGGATAGAGCGCACCCAATGCGACGGTTGCGGGGATGAAGGTCGAAACGACCGGATTCCAGAGCACCAGCGCGAGCTGTCCCCCGCCGTGGATGAGAGAGATGATGAGGACGAGGGGCCATGCATGCCGGACCCCGCTCATCCTGCCGAAGAGCCACGCAATGGTAAAGCCCGCCAGGAGGTCGGGGATCCAGAGCAGGAGCGCCGCTTGAAATGCGGTCCCGGTCACATTCTCAAGCTCCACCACCTTGATGGTCGCGAGCCAGCCGACCGCGAGGGTCCCGAACATGTTCGCCCAGGCGTGGCCGATCAGCGCAATGGCTACGGCATAAAGCGGCCTCACTCCTATTGCGACGAGTAGGGGCGCGGCAACCGCTATCGGAACGCCGAATCCCGCAATCCCCTGGAGAAAGGAGACGAAGACCCAGCCGAAGGCGAGCACCAGAAAGAGCCTGTTCCGGCTGAAATGGCGTATGCCCAGCCTGAGCGCTTCGAAGGCCCCGGCACGGTCAGCTACTTTATAGAGGAGAAGGGCCGGCCAGATAACGTAGAGAATGAAGATCGCGTCCCAGACGCCCTTTGCGCTGGCGACCGCCAGAGTTTCGAAGGGGGTGCGAAAGAAAAGAAGTGCGATCGCCCAGGCGGTGAACATGCTCACCGGGCCTGCCTGCGGCCCCTTCCACCTGCGGAAGACGAGGAGAAAGAGGAGGACGAGGATCGGAAGAAGGGCCACTATCCAGTGAAGCAGCGTTATGGGGAGTTGATTCTGCATTGCATCACCTCTCGTTGCTGCGTTCCGTAAAGGGCATGAATACTTCGCCTCGCGCTGAAGAATATCTGTGGCGGATTCTTTCGATCATTCTTTGCGGCGCCCCCGATCGCTCCAGTGCGAAGCGAGGGAAAGGATCATTGCCAGAACGATCGTCCATAAGCCGGTGTGCCACAACCATGGTGTTTCGGCCTGCAAGCCGTACACAATGAGAGCCAATGAAACCGCAAGAAGCAGGGCGGCAGCGGTAAACAGCGTCTTTTTTCTCATCCTCGCTCTCACATTAAGAAGTAGATCCCGAGCGTGAACGCCGAGACGAGCGCGCCGGTTATCAATGTCCACGGCAGCGCTCTCGCCAGCACAGCCCCTATCCTCCCCGACAGGCCCGCCACCGTGGCGCCCAGGAGGGCATCGCCGGGAGCCATCGCATTGCCCACCGCTCCTCCGGCGGACTGCGCCGCGAGGATCAGGTTGACCGAAAGCTCCTGGGCGCGCGCGGCAGTGGCTTGCAGCGGGGCGAACAGGACATTCGAGGCCGTGTTGGATGAGGTGACCAGCGACCCCAGGATGCCGATGAAGTCGCTCGCTCCCACATAGACCGCAGGAGAGGATACCTGCGCTATTCCCAGGGCCAGCACCGTCGTTTCACCCGAGTGGTCCATCACCTTGCTGATCAGCAGCAGGGCGGCGATCGCGGTGGTGGCGGGCAAGGCGTCCTCCGCCGCCTGCGAGAGCAGGGATCCGGGCGTATCCTCTTTTCCATATAAGCCTCTTCCGCGGTAAAGCAGATAGCCCGCCGCAGCCGAGAGCAGCAGCAGGGTGCCGGGATGCGTCAGCGGAGTAAAGGCGGCGTAAGCGTCGACCGCTTTCTGCTCCACTCCGAACCCGGTAGTAGCGTCCGGGAAGGGCAGGCCCACCCGGAACTGCTCGAGGAGACGGTTGACAGGCGGTATCAGCAGCGCAGTGACGGCGAGGACGGCAAGTATGGCGTAGGGAGCAAAGGCGAGCGTCAGCGACATGCCCGGTCTCTCGCGCGGTCCCCGTTTTCCTGAAGCCGCCGTTCGCTTCGCCGATGTTTCTGCTTCATGCTCTTCGTTCTCTTCGTAAAAGGCCCGCTTCCCCGACTCGGTGAAAATCAGGTGCGGCTCATCCCGGTCCTGCTGACGATAGAACCCCCAGCGATTAAGAATAAAGAGCGCCCCGAGAGCGGCGGAGGTTGCGAGGAACGTACCTATGGCAGGGATTATCGGCACCAGGAGAAACTGCAATCCGCCTTGAATCAGCGAGAGCGCTGCTATGGCGGGACCGCCGCGCTTCAGCGCCCAGGTCTTTCCGTAAAACCAGGCGATCGCAATCCCTGCCATCAGGTTGGGAACCCAGATGAGCGCCGCAGCATACCGCAGCATAACGGTGGTATCGGGAATATCGACGACGGTTTGGGTGGCCAGCCATGCGGTACCCAGCGAGCCGAACATATTGGCCCACGACGCCCCGATCATCGGCAGCAGGACGGCATACACCGGCTGTACGCCCAGCCCGATCAGCAGGGGCGTCGTTACCGCCAGGTTCGTGCCGAAGCCGGCGATGCTCTGTATGAATGAGGCAAGCACCCACGCGAAGGCCAGCACTACCAGCAGCCGGTCGGGTATGAGGCGGCGCAGGCCCCGCTGCATGGCGCCGAAGGCCCCGGCCTCGTTGGCCACATTGTAAAGAATGAGCGCGGGCCAGATGACATACAGCACGAAAATAGCGTCCCAGATACCCTTTCCTGCCGCAACCACCAGCGTGTGCAGCGGGGTGCGGTAAAGAAGCAGCGCGGCAGCTACCGCACCGGCCAGAGCGAGGGGGGCTGCGGCCGAGCTGCTCCAGCGGCGCCACACCAGCAGCGCCAGGAGAACCAGAATAGGGAGGAACGCCGCGAGCCAGGTAAGGGGCGTGACCGGCGGAGCGGCGTTCATCAGCTTTCGTCCTCCTCCCCTTCTTTATCCTGCGCAGCTTCGAGGGCTTTTGCCAGAAGGGGCACGAGAAGTCCGAAAAAAATGAGGGCAAGGGCGGTCCACAGGAGCGGAGTGTTCGTCACTTCCCTTGCGGCAGCGCTGTAGGCGAGCCATGCGCCGAACAGAATCATCAGTGCTCCTGCTCCCATCTGCCACACCCGCTGCTTGTACCATTTCATTGTGCAGGCCCTCCTGCTCCTCCCGACAAAAAGAGCACATAGAGAAGCGACACGGCTCCCGCCAGGAGCACACCGACCAGCATGTAGATGATTGTACGGCGAATTACTTCGCCGGTCTTGCCGGTCAAACCCACCGAACCGATACCGAGCAGGACATTGCTCGGCGCGATGCTGTTGCCTACCGCAGCGCCCGCAGTCTGCCCTGCAAGGATCGCCGCCTGCGCAACGCCCAGGGCGGCTGCGGTGCGTTCCTGGAGCGGGCCGAAGAGGATGTTCGACGACAGATTACTGGAGGTCATGAACGATCCGACTGCTCCGATCAGCGGCGCGACGAATGCGTACACCGTTCCGGTCGCGACACCGGCAATGCCGAGCGCCAGCTCGAGGGTCTGCCCGGAGCCTTCCATCACTTTTGCCAGGGGCACCAGGGCGAAAAGGGCAACAGCGGAAGGGATACTGGTGCGAATGGTCCTGATCAGCACCTCATCCATCCTGCCCCGATCTATTGTGCCCGCCCTGCGGAACGCCACAAAGGCAAAGATCGCAGAGAGAAGCAGAAACGTGCCAGGATGTGTCAAAGGAGAGAAGGCGCTGTATGCATCGGCAGCCTCTGTTACGACTCCCCGTCCCGTCTCGAGCTCCGGGAAGGAAAGGCCGATCTGAAAGGCGGAAAGAGCGTCTTTAACGGGAGGAATGAGCAGCACCAGGACTATCAGGGCGATCAGCACAAGATAGGGAGAGAGGGCCAGCGGGAGTGATATCTCTTTCTGCTCGGAACCGCCCTCCTCCCTCTCTTTTTTCCGGTCTTCTCCCCGCTGCTGTTGCAGCTCGCCTTTCTGCATGACCCGGCTGGTCTCGACCCCGGTGGGGTTCCGGTACCAGCGGCTCCTTCCCAGCATGATCACGACGCCCACCGCTATGGTCGCCGGAAGGAAGCCGGCCAGCTCGGGCACGAGCGGCGCGAGGATAAGCTGTCCGACACCATGGACCGCTGCTATGATCAGCACCACGGGCAGGCCCTCACGAATGCCCCTCCCTTTGCCGAAGAGCCAGGCGATGGTGAGTCCGGCCAGAAGGTTGGCCAGGAGCAGCATTACCGCGGCTATGATAGCGGTCGTAGCCGGGCTCTGCATCTCGGTTACCAGCTGCAGCCCGTTCCAGGCCACAGCCAGTGTGCCGAAAGTATTGGCCCAGGCATGGCCGATCAAAGGGATGATGACCGCCCAGACCGGGACTACGCCGACGGCGACCAGCAGCGGCGCGGTTACGGCTATGGGGGCTCCGAAGCCGGTGATGCCCTGCAGGAAGCTGGCGAAGACCCAGCCGAAGGCGAGGACATGCAGCAGGTCGTTCGGGGTGTACGCCTCGATACCGCGCCGCAATGCTTGAAACGCGCCGGCCTCTTTCGAGACCTGATAGAGGAGCAGCGCCGGGACAATCACATAGAGAATGAAGATCGCATCCCACACTCCCTTGACCGTCTGCAGGGCGATGATGCGGGGCGATGCCTGGAAGAGCGTCAGGGCCGCGATCGTGGCGATGAAGTACCCGACGGGAGCGGCAGTCGCCGCTTTCCACCGAAGCCCCACCAGCAGGATGAGTATCGCCGCCAGAGGAGCGGCGGCAACGATCCAGAGCCAAAAGGATACGTCAATGCTTTCCTTCATGACCGCCTCTCCTCCGGGAATCCTCTTCCGGCGGCTTAGTGGCCGATAGCGAGCCCTTCACCGCGGGGGTCGGCGCCGCCATGCAGCACACCCTGCTCTCTATCGATCCATATCGCCTGGGCATGTCCCATCTTCTGCGACCAGTCCTCCATCATCTGGACATCGTGGCCGCGACGCTTCAGCTCCGTAACGATGCCGTCCGGTATGCGTCCCTCCAGTTTGAGCGACCGTGAGGATTCGCCCCAGGTCCTTCCATAGAGCCAGCGCGGCGCCTCGATCGCTTCCTGGACATTGAAGCCGAAGTCCGCCATACGGGTGAGCATCGCCGTCTGGGTCTGGGGCTGGCCCTCCCCGCCCATAGTCCCGAACAGAAGCGCAGGCTTGCCGTCCTTGAGCGCCATCGCCGGGATGATAGTATGAAAGGTGCGTTTCCGCGGCGCGAGCGCATTGGGATGGTCGGGGTCGAGCTTGAAGAACGAGCCCCTGTTCTGCAGGAGTATGCCGGTGCCGGGCGGGATGAACGCTGATCCGAACTCGAAATAGACGCTCTGGATGAGCGACACGCAGAGACCGTCCTCATCCGCCGCGCACATATAAACAGTATCGCCGCCGCCGTGCCCCGCCATTGCGGGCTCGGTGGCGCCGGGTTGGATATCGCCCTCGGGCGTGGCCCGGTTCATATCGATCATGCGGCGGCGCTCCGCGGCATACTCCTTCGAGAGCAGCCGGTCGTAGGGGATGTCAAGGGTCGCAGGATCGGTTACCCAGCGGTCGCGGTCCGCAAAGGCGAGCTTCACCGCCTCGGCCATCAGGTGGTAGTAATCCGCAGTTCCCTCGCCGATCTCCTGCAGATCCATTGCCTCGATCAGGTTCAGGATCATCAGGGTGGCGACGCCCTGGGTGTTCGGCGGGAGCTCGGTGACCTCGTATCCTTTATAGTTGGTGCGCAGCGGCTCCACCCAATCGGAGGAGTGGGAAGCGAAATCATCTTCGGTCAGGAGTCCGCCCGCCTGTTTGAGCCCGTTTACTATCTTTTCCGCCAGTTCTCCCCGGTAAAAGACATCCGAGCCTTTCTCGGCGACAAGGGAAAGACTGCTCGCCAAGTCCGGCTGACGCAGGATGGCGCCTGCCCTCGGTGCCCGCCCGCCCGGCAGAAGGATAGAGGATGCGGTCTCGAACCCCTGCAGCATGTCAGAATACTGTTCGATGTAGTCGCGGAACTTCTGCGAGATAGGGAATCCCCGTGCATGCTGAATAGCCGGTCGAAACAGCTCTTTCCACTCCAGTTTGCCGTACCGCTGATGAAGCTGCTTCCAGGCATCAACCGCACCGGGAACGGTATTGGCGGCGAGCGGGCCCCTCGGGTGAATTTTATCCCACCCCTTGGAACGATACGCATCGATCGTGACCCGTTCACCGGAGCGGCCGGACCCGTTCAATGCCTCTACCTTCGACGTCTTCGGGTCCCATACCTGGGCAAACAGATCGCCGCCGAGGCCTGCCATATGGTTGTAAACTACTGCAAGCGTCGCATTGGCGGCGATGAGCGCGTCAACAGCGGAACCTCCCCTGTCGAGCATTGAAAATCCTGCCGCGCTGGCGAGATAGTGAGAAGTGCTCACCATGGCCCTGGTTCCCATAGTAACGGGACGTCCTGTAGATTGCCGGTACTGCTGAGATGCTACGCTCATAAGCGCCTCCTCTTAATGGTTATGATATTTCAGCTCAGTCTAAAGCGCTTGAGAGAGAGGTGAGGGCAGGTCTTGTATGACCTCAATGCGGTTGTCTTATCCTACTTAAAAGTTTAGGGTATAAGGTGAGTACATTCAAGGAGACGTTCTTGTTAACGGGGGGCATCGACCTCGGGGAGCGCCGGGGCCGCCCCACCATGACCGCCTCCGGCGCCCGGCGCTGCGGGTGAGAGCATCTCTTACTTCTTACTTCTTACTTCCTACTTGTCTTTTTACCGGGGCAGAATAAAATAGAAGTTGTTCCCGTACTGCGTCGGCTCGTATCCCACGATGCCGCCGTGTATCTCGACCGCGTTCCTGATGAACGCCAGACCGTGGCCGGTGCCGGGCCGGTCCTTGGCGTTCGAGCCCCGGTAGCCCTCCTCGAAGATGATCTGGCGCTCATCGGGATTTATGTGGGGCCCGGTGCTGAAGACATTGTACTTCACGCCGTCCTTTCCCGGGCCGAAATAGTCCGGGACCACCTCGCGGCCGTAGGAGATGTATTTCTTTCTCCCGCCGCTCTCGTCCACGACCTCCCTGGTGTACTTCAGCGCATTCGAGAAGAGATTTGCATAGACCTGGGCGATGAGCCCCACGTCGACGACGCTGATCACCTCTTCATCGGGAATACCGCTCACCGCGTCGTTGATCGCGATGCCCATGTCCCTGAACTGGTCGATATACCGCTCGAGCTGGGGTTGGATCACCTCCCGCTTCATGTTGCACGGCTTGGTGCGCAGGGTGAGACGCCCCTGGTCGAAGTGGCTTCTGCGCAGGAGCGTCTCGAGGAAGAGGCTCATGTTCCGGTAGTGCTTCTCGATGTTTTCGAACTCTTCGGTCAATCCCTGGTTCACCTCGACGAGCTCCGCAAAGATGCGCTCGATGCAGGTCTCGTCCCCGCCCTCGGCGCAGCGGCAGAGGAGCTTCTCTATCTCGATGTTCTTTTCGATCTTTCCTTTCAGCCGCCGCAGGAAGAGCTTGTAGACCATATTGGGGACGATGATGTTGTGCTCGATGTCGGCGACGAGGGAGCGTATGAAGCGGAGGTGCTCGACGTTCTTCTCGGCGAGGTAACGGTTGTGGAGATTGAAGCCGATGCGGTTCGCATACTTCTCGAAGAAGAGCTCGAGGTGGAGGTCCTTCTCCCTGATCGGGAAGACCTCGAGCAGGCCCAACACTTCGTTCGAGGTCTCGAAGGGAAGCTGGTCGATCAATGGCCGCTTGCCCCTGATCGTGAGCACGAGGCTCCTGTCTTCGGTGTAATAAGGATGCTCGTCGGGATGCATGCCGGCGGGCGGGGCTGCGGAGAGCCCCTCTTCGGGGCCTTCCGTCTTTGCGACGAGGGAGAGGTCGCTGTGCCGGGGGGTGATGAGATAAAGGCGCGTATCGAGGCCGAGGAAGACCTTCGGGACAAAGGCGCAGACCTGGCAGAAATCGTCGATCTCGTCGAATTCCTGGGAGAGGTCGAAAAAGGCCTTGAGGGCGTTGTTCTCCCGCTGTGTGAAATTGTAGAAATTGTAATCGTTCTTTTTGGTCTCGATACGCTCGAGTATATAGTCCAACGTATGCATAGCCGGAAGAGAAGAGCTCCTGGTATCGTCCACTGCACCGGAGCCCTGTCGTGGAAGGCCGATTCGGACATGAGCACCGTACCCTCATTATAGCAAATCGCCGCAAAGGAAGGGCTTAGACACCGGTGTCTAAGCCCTTTTCTGTCCCCCTGAGGTCTGGTGGAGGACGTGGGAAGAGGCGGGATAGTGATGAGGACTGCTATCGTGCCGCCATCGCGGGCATCCTGAACTCCTCGAGAGGGTGCGGGCCCTTCACCTCATGGCGGTACTCTCTGCCGCTCTTCACCCTGTTCTGTTCGATGACGAGCTCGGTGGGCACGCCGTCCGTATTGACGTCCTTCTGGTACTTGAAGTAGCGCGCGTTCGGCTCGAGCTCGCTGCTGCGGATGAAGCCCGTCTCGAGCGCCGTCAGGTCGGTCTGGGTCGCTATGATATCGCGCACATAGTCGATGTTCGACTCCAGGACGATGGGCGCCGGCATCTCTCTGGGAAGGATGGCTTCCGGGTCCTTCTTGTCATACTTCCGCATCAGGTCGCAGGCGTACTTCAGATGCTCGATCTCCATGTTCAGATGCATCTCCCATACGCTCTTCACCCGCGGATCGGTCTCGGTCTGCAAGCAGGAGTAGTAGAGATAGCACTCGTTGTACTCGTGCATCACCATCATCTCGTACATCGACATGCGGGGGTCGATCATCGATTCATAGTGCGATACATGCTGCTCCTCGATCTGGCCGATCTCGAGGTATATCCCCCTCCCGAGGCTGTCGGTAAGGCGGTTGCCGACGTTCATATAGTAGTTCATCGTCTGCTGCTCCGCAGCGGTGATCGTCAGCGCATAGAGCTGGTTCAGCGGCGGGCCTGCCGTACGGTCGACGAAATTCCTGATTTCATCATAGGGATGGCGGTGCTCCTTGATGGTGGGGCGCCCCGGCATGATCTCGGTGTAGTCGCCGACGAGCGTCTCCGCCTTTTTCCCTTCCGACATCTCCATGAGGTTGGCATACCGGTAGAGGTGGTCGAAATCTTCGATGAGGGCGAAGTCGAGGACCTGCTTGAAGTAGGGGTCCGGGACCGTCCTCGCAAGATAGGCCGTGAGATCGACCGCCAGCTGCTCGTACCCTATGGTCACTTCGAGAGTCGACTCATCCCCCGGAATCATCCAGTTGACCGCCTTCTGCTGCTGCTGCTCGAGCCTGCGGATGAAGGCGAGATTCCTCTTCAGATCGAGGTCGGCGATATGGCGGGCGCACTCGTGAGAGCAGAGCGCCGCCTCGACCTCGATGCCGTTCATCAGTATGCCCCTCGTGCGCGTGTAGGGATGCACTTCGTTTTTATTATAGGGCTGAACGTTCAGCTCGGCCCAGCCGCGTATCTGCTTTTCAAGGGGAATGCCCTTCTCTTGCAGCGGATTGAATGCCATGCTCTACCCTCCTTATCGCTTCTCGCTTTTAATACCGGTAATCATGCCATGAGTGTACCTGTCTCCTTCCTCAAGTAAAGTATAGTGGATGATCTACTTACAGTCAAAAAGCTCTTCAGCCGTCCTTCCTGACGATTTTTTTTTCGATCTGGGAGATGATGCCGTGGAGCATCTTCAGCTCCCAGTCGTTGAGCCCTGCCCTCCCGATGAAGTGCTTCAGGTTCTGCATGATGTGCTGCTCGATGTCGCGGTCGCCCCTCGGGA
>JBFMHE010000026.1 GCA_040752355.1 Nitrospirota bacterium
TGCCGTGCCATGATAATGTCCCTTCCTGCCATCGCTGCCTCCTTACTTAAAAAGAAGCAGTTTAGCACCTCCTCAATAGGACATTTCTAAATTGGCAACTGAGGACATTATCATTTTGGCGTTACACATAAAAGTAACCGCCGTCTGAACGGAGGTCGGGCAGCGCCCCCCGCCGCTGTATCTCGGGATAGGGAGGCGCCGTGGCGGATAAGGGATGGGGAAGGTATATGTTTCACTTTCAGCAACGGAAGTATACTAAGTCCGAACAACGGCGATGCCGTTCCTCGCTTCGTGCCCTCCGCGGGGGGGGACCAGCATCGGGTGCGTTTGACATCCCTGCGGAACCGTCTAAAATCTGAAGTAAGGAGAGGTAACGTTTATACACGTCTCGCTGCGACAAAGGGAGGTGCCGTATGCCTGAGAAGACCTTGGAGGGAACGAAGGTCGCCATTCTGGTGACCGATTATTTCGAGCAGGTAGAGTTGACGGAGCCGAAGAAGGCGCTCGAGGAGGCAGGCGCCACGACCAGGGTCGTCGCGCCGAAGCCGGGGATGATCACCGCGTTCAAACACGACACCAAAGGGGACACCTTCACGGTGGATCTGACCCTCGACGAGGCGGACCCCGACGACTTCGATGCAGTGCTCCTGCCCGGCGGGGCGCTGAACGCCGACTCGCTGCGCATGGAGATGAAGGCCCGGGAGTTCGTCAAGAGAATCGATGAGGAAGATAAGCCGATTGCGGTGATCTGCCACGGGCCGTGGCTCCTGATCTCCGCCGGACTGGTGAGCGGGAGGACACTGACCAGCTACTATACGATCCAGGACGATATCCGCAATGCCGGGGGCCACTGGCTGAACATGGAGGCCGTCTATGACGGGAATTGGCTGAGCAGCCGGAGCCCGAAGGACCTGCCGGTCTTCAACCAGACCATGATCGCGCTTTTCGCCGAATACAAGGAAGCCATGGAGCCCGTGACCTGAGCCGGACCGAAGGAGCCCTCCGTGCAAAGAGAAAGGTCCTGCGCCGCATGCGGCGCAGGACCTTTCTCTTCCCGGTACGGGTACGCTGCGTTACTTCTTCTTTACGTTCAATATGCAGGGGCTGCAGGAGATGATGACATTGACGCCCTCGGCATCGAGCTTCTCGCGGATAATCGCGGTATTCTCCTCGACCTTGTAGGGATTCAGCGTCGTTACCGACCTCGCGCCGCTCGCCCTGCAGAGCTCTTCGAGATTGACCTTGCCGCCCTCCTCGCCCTTTGCCGTGATCCCGGTGAGCGGGGTGGGCTGGTGGCCGGTCATGGCGGTGGAGGCGTTGTCCATGATGATGACGAGGATATCCGCCTTGTTGTAAACGGCGGTGATCAGCGCCGGGATGCCGGTGTGCATGAAGGTCGAATCGCCGATGACGGCAGCGACCCTCTTGACCCCCTGGCTCGCTATGCCCGCTGCCTTGCTGATGCTCGCGCCCATGCAGAGACAGGTGTCGAGGGCCGAGAGCGGCGGCGCAGCGCCGAGGGTGTAGCAGCCGATGTCGCCTGCGGTGAAGGCCGGCTTCGCATCGATGAGCGACTTGTAGAACTCCCGGTGCGGGCAGCCGGGGCACATCACCGGGGGCCTGACCGGCAGGGGCGCAGCAGCAGTCACCGCTGTCTTCGGAGAGCCGCCGTTGCCGTTCCAGCCCGGCACGTAGTTCGCCATGGCATCGGGCCCGAGCTCGCCCTCGGCCGGAAGCTCCCCGGAAACCTTTCCCTTCACGTTCGATGAGTACTTTCTCGCGATCTCTTCGACGAAGGGATACCCTTCCTCGAGCACCCAGACCTCATTGAGGCCGCTCACGAACTCTTCGATGAGTCTCTCCCCGAAAGGATAGCCTGCTATCTTGAGGACATCGTAGTCGTCGCCGTACTCTTTTGCATAGGTGTAGGCGATGCCGCAGGCGATGATGCCTTTCTTTTTTCCGGTCCTCGATGCCCTGTTCAGCCCCGCGTCTTCCATCCACTTCCTCAGCTCCGCCTGTTTGCGGTTCAGCTCCTTGTGGCACCTGATGACATTCGAGGGGACCGCGAGCATCTTCGCCGGGTTTTTTTCGAGGGAGAGCGGATTCTCGGGGCGTATGTCGCCGATCTCGACCGGGGCGAGGGCGTGGGAGAGCCTCGTCAGGGTCCTGAGCATGACCGGGAGCTCGATCTTCTCGGAGAGCTCGAAGGCGCGGAGCATCATCTCCTTCGCCTCCTGCGCATCGGACGGCTCGAAGCAGGGGATCTTGGCGAACGCGGCAAAGAACCGCGAGTCCTGCTCGTTCTGCGACGAGTAGGCGCCCGGATCGTCGGCGACGACGAGGACGAGCCCGCCTTTGACGCCGAGATACGCGGCGGTCATGAGCGGGTCTGCCGCCACATTCAGGCCGACATGCTTCATGGAGCAGATCACGCGCCGGCCGGTATAGGAGACGCCGACCGCGACCTCGAGGGCGACTTTTTCATTGACCGCCCACTGGGCCGGTCCCGAAAAGTTCTTCGCCAGGTATTCGAGGATATCCGTCGACGGCGTGCCGGGATAGCTCACCGCCATAGAAATCCCGGCTTCGATGGCGCCTCTTCCGATCGCCTCGTTGCCGGACATCAACATTCTCTTCAGTGCTGTCTGTGCCATACGTACCTCTCTCTCATATAAGCCATCAGCCATCAGCTATCGGCCGCCAGCCATTAGTAGCCATCAGCTCTCAGCAATCAGCCTTCAGCTGGGGTGTACTCCTGCTCCTCGCAAGAAGTTTTCTTTTGCTGACAGCTGAGAGCTTGTTGTTACATCTCCCTTCCCACCGCCAGCGCGACCGGCTTCAGCTCGTTCATGAGCCCGGCAAAGTAATCGGGCTTCAACGACTGCTCGCCGTCGGAGAAGGCCTCCTCGGGATTGGTATGCACCTCGATGATCAGCGCATCGGCTCCTGCGGCCACCGCGGCCTTCGCCATCGGTGCGACGAGGTCCCACTTGCCCACGCCGTGGCTCGGATCGACCACAATGGGCAGATGGGTCATCTGCTTCAGGAGCGGCACGGCGCTCAGGTCGAGGGTGTTCCTCGTCGCGGTCTCGAAGGTCCTGATGCCCCGCTCGCAGAGGAGCACCCGGTGGTTGCCGCGGGACATGATGTACTCGGCCGACATGAGCCATTCCTTTATCGTCGAGGAGAGGCCGCGTTTCAGGAGCACGGGCTTGTCCACCGAGCCCACCTCGAGGAGCAGCCTGAAGTTCTGCATATTGCGGGCGCCGATCTGGATGATATCGGTATACTTCATGATCACCTCGATATCGCGGGGGTCCATGATCTCGGTGACCACCGGCAGCCCGGTCCTTTCGCGTGCGGCGGCGAGGTATTTGAGCCCCTCTTCCCCGAGGCCCTGGAAGGAGTAGGGTGAGGTGCGCGGCTTGAAGGCGCCGCCTCTCAGGAAGGTGGCCCCTGCATCTCTCACCTTTTCCGCGATAGTCGTAAGGATCGTTGCGTTCTCGACGGCGCAGGGGCCGGCGATCACCTGGATCTTCCTGCCGCCGATGGTGACGCCCCGGACCTCTATTTCCGTGTTCTCTTTTTTGAACTCGCGGCTCGCGAGCTTGTAGGGCTTGACGATCCTGACGACGTTCTCGACGCCGGTCATCGCCCGTATGCCGTCTTCCTCCTCCTCGGTCACCTTCGAGGTATCGCCGATGACCCCGATGATCGTCCGCTCGGTCCCGGTCGAGACGTGCGCCTTGAGCCCTTTGCTCTCGAGCTTCTTCAGGATATGCCTGACATTCTCTTCCGCCGTGTCAGGTCTCAATACGATGATGTCCATGACTCCTCCCCTCTCTTCGTACAGCGTTATAGCGTCTATCGCGTTATAGCGTACAGCGTAAAAGGATGAACTCCTTAACGCTATAAACGCTGTACGCCATAGACGCGATAAACGCTATAACGCGACAAACGCGATAAACGCTATAACGGTCTTCAGTGCTTCGATAAAGCGCTCGTTTTCTTCCGGACGGCCGATCGTCACCCGTATCTCGTGCGGGCCCATGGGCCGCACGATCACCCCTTTCCGGAGCAGCGCCTCGTAGAGCGCCTTGGCGTCTCGCCCGAGCGGCAGATAAATAAAGTTCGTCTCGGTCGGGACATAAGGAATCCCGAGACCGCCGAGCTCTCTGTAGAGATACTGCTTTCCCTGCTCGTTGACTTCGACCGATCTCTTCAGGTGCTCGCTGTCGCCGAGAGCGTGCAGCGCCGCGAGCTGCGCCGGGGTGCTCGTGTTGAAGGGCTCCCTGATCCTGTTCAGCTCGTTGAGCACTTCCGCCTTTGCGATGCCGTAGCCGATGCGCAATCCCGCAAGGCCGTACGCCTTGGAGAAGGTCCGGAGGAGCAGAATGTCCCTGCCGTCGGCATAGTAGCTCAGGGTGTCGGGATAATCGGGGTCCTGGACGTATTCGAAATACGCTTCGTCCACCACGACGAGCACGCCATCGGGAATTCTCTTCATGAACTGTTCGAATTCGTCCTTCCTGTTGCTCGTCCCGGTGGGGTTGTTCGGATTGGCGACGAACACCATCCTGGTCCTGCCGGTGACGGCATCGGCCATCTTCAGGAGATCATGGCGGTAGTCGCTCGTGAGCGGCACCTGGACGGCCTTGCCGCCGACCGACTGCACCGCGAGGAAGTAGACGATGAAGGAGGGGCGCGCCATGACCGCCTCGTCCCCGGGGCCCATGAAGGTCCGCACCGCGACATCGAGCAGCTCGTTCGAGCCGTTGCCGAGGATGAGGTTATCGGGGCCGACCGTTACGCCGCCCTTCGAGAGCTTCCCGGAGAGGGCGCTCTTCAGGTAGTACCCGCCGCCCTCAGGATAGCGGTGCAGGTCGTTGCCCTTCGCCAGATAGGCGGTAAGCGCCTCCACCGCTTTGGGCGAGGGGCCGAGGGGGTTCTCGTTCGAGGCGAGCTTTACCGAATTCTTTATCCCGAGCTCACGTTCGAGCTCGGCGATCGGCTTGCCCGGCACATAGGGCTGAATGGCGGAAACGTACTCCAGGGACTTGATCATGCTGCTTCACCTCTCCACGTTATGACCGACGGGATAGGAACCGAGATGCTTCAGATAGAGGCAGTGCTCCTTCACCTCATCGATCGCTTTTTGCACCTTTTTATCTTCCACATGCCCCGCCATATCGATGAAGAATATGTACTCCCAGGCCTTGCGCTTCGACGGGCGGGACTCTATCTTCGAGAGATTGATGCTCTCTTTTTTGAACGGGAGCAGAATCTCGTAGAGCGCACCCGGCTTGTCTTTTACCGACAGGAGAATAGAGGTCTTGTCCGCCCCGCTCCTTCCCGGAAAGTTTTTGCCGATCACGAGAAAGCGGGTGAAGTTGTTCTTCCGGTCCTCTATGTGGCGCTCGATGAATTTCAGGTCGTAGAGCCGGGCCGCCATTTCGCTCGCAATAGCGGCAGCGTCCTCCTCACGCGAGGCGATCTCCGCGGCCTTCGCCGTGCTCGTCGCTTCGTAGACGGGAACGCTGGCCATATTGGCTTCGAGCCACAGCTTGCACTGCGAGGTCGCCTGGGGGTGAGAGTATATCCGCTTTACCTTGCGTATATCGCCGCTCTGCGAAAGGAGGTTGTGCGAGATCTCGAGCATCACCTCGGCGGATATCTTGAGATCGTAATCCATGAAGAGATCGAGCGTCGAGCTGACGACTCCCTCATTGGAGTTTTCTATCGGCACCAGCCCGTAATCAGCCGTGCCCCCTTCGACGGCATCGAAGACTGCCTTGATGCCGCTCACCGGGATGTAGTGCGCGGAAAGCCCGAAGTGGCGGAGGGCGGCGAGATTGGTGAAGGTGCCCTCAGGGCCGAGATAGGCGATCTTGAGCGGCTGCTCGAGGGAGAGGGAGGCCGACATGATCTCCCTGAAGATCACCTTGATCGCATCGTTGGGAAAGGGACCTTTGTTGAGAGCCGTGATGCGGTCGATGACCGCCTTCTCCCGCTCCGGGGAGTGGAACTTGAGGTTGGCCTGCCGTTTTATTGCAGCGATATCGATAGCCAGGCGGGCGCGCTTGTTCAGGAGCGCGAGGATCTTCTCGTCGACCTTGTCTATCTCTTCCCGCTGCTTATCGAGGTTTGAAGGGGTAGAACCGGTTTTGCCCATAGTCACTAATATTACAGGAACAATTTCCCTTTTTGCAATGACGGGCACCGGAAAGAAGTCCTTCGTCAGAGTATCAGCGTGTGTCAGGGGAAGGAGGGTAAGATTCGAACCTTTCAAAGCGATGAGATTCCATCATTGGCTGTGAAGGTTTATTGCTAACGATGCAGAAGTGGTTTCCCAGTAAGGCTATAGACGTGGTCTGTTGATACTTTAAGGTATCGCTGGAAAGGTTCGAATCTTACCCCCCTTCCCCTCCGCTCTAGCCAAGCTCCGGCGCTCTGCGATCATAGCACCCGGTAGAGGCGGATGATGTTCGGTTTGCCGAGGAAGGGGGAGCTTGCGACGAAGACGATGCCGTCGCCTTTCTTCACCACGCCCTCCCGGATCAGGGACTTCTCGACATCGGTCATGAAGTCGGCGTCGAGGACCTTCATGTCCTTGCGGCGGATCAGCCTGCCGGTGACGCCCCAGTAAAGGGGCATCTGTTTCCAGACGCTCTCTTCGGGCGTATACGCGATGACCGGCACCTTGGGGCGGAGCTTCGCGATGAGGCGGGCGGTGAATCCCTTGTTGGTGAAGACGACGATCGCCTTTGCGCCCACGTCTTCGGCGGCATTGCAGGCGCCGTCGGCAATCGCCTCGGTGAAGCGGCTGCCGAGGCGGTAGGACGACTGGATCTTATGGGAGAGCCGCTCTTCGGTGTATCGTATGATCGTATCCATCATCGTCACCGCTTCGACGGGATAGCTGCCCGATGCCGTCTCGGCCGAAAGCATCAGGGCATCGGTCCCGTCGAGCACCGCGTTCGCCACATCCGACGCCTCGGCGCGCGTCGGCCGCGTGTGCTGCGTCATCGACTCGAGCATCTGGGTGGCGGTGATCACCAGCTTCCCCTTCCTGTTCGCCAGATCGATGAGCATCTTCTGGATGATCGGCACCTCCTCCGTCGGCATTTCCACGCCGAGGTCCCCGCGCGCCACCATGATGCCGTCGGCGCTCTCGACGATCTCTTCGATGTTGCTGAGCGCCTCGGGCCGTTCGATCTTCGCGATGAGCGACGGCAGCGCCACGCCCTTTCTCCGCGCCCACTTTTTCACGATCTCTATGTCCTCGGCGGTCCTGACAAAGGAGATGGCGACATAATCGGCGCCCAGCCCGATGCCGAAGTCGAGGTCCTTCCGGTCTTTTTCGGTGAAGGTCTTGAGCGTGAGCGCCGAGGCGGGCAGGTTGACGCCCTTTTTCGATCTGAGGACCCCCCCCTCGATGACCCGCGCCCGGAGCATCTTCGGCGTCGTGCCGGTGACGAGGAGCTTGATGAGCCCGTCATCGAGGAGGACCGTCTCCCCTGCCCTCACATCTTTGAGCAGCGCCGGATAGGAGATGAAGAGCTTTTCCGGGGTGCTCACGTCCCTTCCGGGATAGAGAGAGAGCGCTGCGCCCTCCGCGAGGACAACCCCGTCGTTCTCGACCGCACCGACCCGGATCTTTATGCCCTGGAGGTCCTGGAGGAGCGCCACCATCTTCCCCTGCCTCAGGGCCTCCTGCCGTACGAGGGCAGCCGCTTCGCCGTGCACGATATGATCGCCGTGGGAGAAGTTGAGTCGGGCGACATTCATGCCGCTCTTGATGAGGGCGCCGATGGTCTTCCTGGTGCGCGATGCCGGCCCGATGGTACAGACGATTTTCGCTCTTCTCATAGATGCTCCTCGTGCTACGCACTGGTTATGGTGGTGTCGTGCACGACCGCTGCAGCGGCCGTCTTCAGGCCGGGGCGCTCTTTACGAACGCCGCATGACCCGCCGCAGGGCGGACGAGCGTTACGTGGCGCTGCCAGTCCTCGCCTCTGCCGGGAAAATCGGAGCGGTAATGGGCGCCAACGCTCCCTTTCCGGGCCAGGGCGGCCTCGGTGATGAGGAGGGCGGCGGTGACCATGTTCTTGAGCTCCAGACCCCCTCTCGTGAAAAAATCGAGGTCGAGGATGAACTGCCACGAGCGCAGATGCTCCAGCGCATCGCCCAGTGACTCGCCGCACCGGATGATCCCGACCCGCTCCCACATGACCCGGCGCAGCGCGGCCCGTATCTCTTCGAGCGCGGAGGCATCCACATTCCGTGGTGGAGACGGCGGATGAGAAAAGGCCCTGGCCGCTTTGCTTCCGCTCTCCCGCGCTTCCGCGCTGTATCGCGCTGCTGCACTGCCGGCTCGGCAGCCGTAGACCAGCCCCTCCAGGAGGCTGTTGCTGGCGAGCCTGTTGGCGCCGTGGACGCCGGTGCAGGCGACCTCTCCGGCTGCATAAAGGCCGGGGATGGTCGTCGCTCCGTCGAGGTCCGTCTTGACGCCGCCGATCATATAATGGGCAGCCGGCGAGACCGGAACGAGGTCCCTCGTGATATCCACATCGTACTTGAGACAGGTGGCGTAGATCCGGGGGAATCGATTCTTTATGAATTCCGGGTCCCGGTGGGTGAGATCCAGGAAGACGTTGCTGCCCCCGGTCCTGATCATCTCCGAGACAATGGCGCGGGAAACGACATCACGGGGAGCGAGCTCGGCGCAGGGATGGTAGCTCTGCATGAACGGCTCTTTATGGATGTTTCTCAGGACGGCCCCTTCGCCTCTCATCGCCTCGCTCAGGAGGAACTGGGGCGCCGACGGTGCGAAGAGCGCCGTGGGGTGGAACTGAACGAACTCCATATCCTCCAGGGCTGCGCCCGCCCGGTAGGCGATGCCGATGCCGTCGCCGGTCGCCACGGCAGGATTCGTCGTCCGCGAAAAGATCTGGCCGGCGCCGCCGGTGGCGAGAATCGTCGCCGTTGCGATCACCGCAACGACGCCGTCGTTCGTGAGGACAGTAGCGCCGCTGCATCGCCCGTCCTCGATAAGGAGGTCGATCGCCATCGAGAAGGGCAGGCGCTCTACGGAAGCGAAGGTCTTTATCGTGGTGATCAGGACCCGCTCCAGCTCCCGGCCCGTGGAGTCTCCCTGCGCATGGAGAATCCTTTTGCGGGAATGGGCGGCCTCCATGGTGAACGAGAGCTTCGCTCCCTCGCGGTCGAACTCCGCGCCCCAGTCGATCAGCTCGGCGATACGGTGCGGCCCCTCCTCTACAAGTACTCTTACCGCGTCCTCCCTGCAGAGGCCGTCCCCGGCCTTGATCGTATCCTCGAAGTGGATGCCCACTTTATCCTCGTCGCTCAGCGCAACGGCGACCCCGCCCTGCGCATACTCCGTGCTGCTCTCGGTCGGCATATCCTTGGTAACGACCACCACGCGTCCGTGGGGTGCGAGCTCTATCGCGGCCCTCAGCCCCGCGACGCCGCTGCCGATGACGAGAAAATCGGCGGTTATGCTCTGCATACGATATGCCCCAGTTTTTCGGTCAGCCGCATATTGACGCTGTAATCGACACGGCAGTCGATGAGGGCCGGCGCGTCCTGGGCCAGCGCTTCGCGGAGTGTGCCGGGGAGCTCATCGCTCTTTTCGACCCGGTAGGCCCTGCACCCGAAGGCTTCGCCGAGCTTCACGAAGTCGGGATTGCCTACCTTAACGCAGAACGAACGCCGGTACCGTGTCAGCTCCTTCCACTGGATGAGTCCGTAACAGTTGTCGTTGAAGATGACGGTGACGAACGGAACGCCCAGCCGCACCGCTGTCTCGAGGTCCGCAGCGGACATCATGAACCCCCCGTCGCCGACCGCGGCGACGACCTTTCTCTCGGGATAGGCGAGCTTCGCGGCAATTGCAGAGGGCAGGGCGAACCCCATGGAAGCGAAGCCGTTCGAGATCAGCACGGTATTCGGCGCATAGGCGGGATAGGAACGGCCGATCCATATCTTATGCGCTCCCACGTCGCTGACGAGGATATCCTCTCGATCAAGGGCGCGCCTGATGTCGAGGACGACCTGGAGCGGGCTCACGCCTGCTTCCGTCCGGTACAGGGCAGGGTCGCCGGCATCCGCCTCGATATCCTTTTTCAGCCGCATGAAATAGCCGGGGTCCTTTTCGACCCCGAGCTCTTCGGTGAGCCTCTGGAGCGTTGTGCGTATATCGCCGACCAGCTCGAGCGCATTGTAGGAGGCATCCACCTCCGCCGGGCCGGTATCGATGTGCAGTATGGGTTTGTCCGGCTCCCAGTACTTGGGGCTGAACTCGACCGGATCGTAGCCGACGGCGATGATGAGGTCGGCGCGGTCGAGGCCGCACTGGACGTAATCCCTCGACTGGAGCCCTATCGTCGATACGAAGAGCGGGTCGTCCGCAGGCACGGCGCCCATGCCCATGAAGGTGTTGATGACAGCGATGCCGGCTTTCTGCGCAAAGCGGAGCAGCTCAGCGGACGCCTTGTTCCGGATGACCCCGTTCCCGGCGAGGATGAGGGGCATGCGGGCGTTCCGGATCATCTCGAGGCCCCGGGTGATCGCCCCGGGAGCGGGAACGGGGTACACGACGGGAGCAACGGTGAGAGGAGCGCCCTCTGCCGGGGCCTCGGCGATATCCTCGGGCAGCTCGAGGTGTACCGGGCCCTGCTTTTCGAGCATCGCTACCTTGAAGGCCTTCCGCGTCACTTCAGGGATGACCTGGGGAGAGAGTATCCGCGCATTCCACTTTGTTATGGGCTTGAGCAGGGAGACGACGTCGATATACTGGTGCGACTCCTTATGCGCCCTCGCTCCCGACGCCTGGGCAGTGATGGCGAGGAGGGGGGAGAAGTCGAGCAGGGCGTCGGCGATGCCGGTGACGAGGTTCGTCGCGCCGGGGCCGAGCGTCGAGAAGCAGACGCCGGGAGCGCCGGTGAGCCGGCCCCAGGCGTTCGCCATGAACGATGCCCCGCGCTCGTCCCGGGCGACCACCACCTCGATCCCCGATGCTTCGAGGGCATCGAGAAGGGCAAGGTTCTCCTCGCCCGGGAGGCCGAAGGCGTAGCGCACCCCCTCACGGTCGAGACATCGTGTGAGCAACTCGGCGCCGTTCATGTATCAGCAATTGTAGCATATATTGCCGCATGCATGCGGCAACGCGATGCGCATCAGGACTACATCTTATGGCAGCGGCGGCAGTCCTTGGCCGTGTTGGAGGCGAAGGCCCGTTTGCCGTCATGGCACTCGCCGCAGTATTTCCCCTCGATGAGCTCCCTCATCTTCATATCGGCATGGTCCTTTTTCATCATGAAAGGTTTGGGGTGACAGTCGGTGCACTTCAACCCCTGCTGTGCATGCGCGGCGCCGTCGAAGACGACGGTGCTGATGCCGCACTTCCACTCCAGGACCCGCCCCGTGGGTACGGCGACGGCGCTCGAGAGGAGCGCGGCAATACCGCAGAGTGTTGATGCGACCGTAACGAGTGTCGGCCTCATGGGATGCTCCCTTCGGGTAAATGGCTGCTCTGTGCTTATTATAATCAGTTTTTCGGGGAGAGGGAAGGGTTTGACTCGGCTGGGGGGGATTCACTACAATCCTAAGATAACTGCGGCCTAAGGCTATCGTTGGCCGAGATGTCCGTAGCGCCGGAATACGACCGAGAGGAGGAGCATGAGCGCATGAGCGATAAGGAGCGGGAGACGCTGGAGGCATCGCTGAAGGATTACAAAGGGAAGATCAACCCCGCAGTGAAAGGCACGCTCACCTGGGACAGGGAGCTGATCTTCACGGGAAGGACCAATGAGGGGTACGAGATAGAGTTCGATGCCCATGTCCAGTGGGGATGCAAGCCGACGGACGCGCTGCTCCTCAGCCTTGCGGGCTGCATGGGAATCGATGTGGTGATGTTTCTCCAGAAGATGCGCGCGGAGCTCGCCCATTTCAAGCTCGAGATCATCGGCGAGCGGAACCCCACGCCCCCGCAATATTTCACCTCCGTCGAAATGGTCCTCCACATAGCGGGCAAGGGTCTCGACCCCAAGAAGATCGACCGCGCCGTAGCGCTCTCCCACGAGAAGTACTGTTCGGTCTACAACTCCCTCAGGAAGGACATGGAGGTGAAGGTCCGTTATATTCTCGAAGAGCGGGAGCCGAAGAAGGAGATCAGCGACTAAGCGATGATCGGCATCGTCATCTCTACGGAGCTCGAAGCGGCGGTTCTCCTGGAACACCTCGCCGGGGAGCAGCGCCGCCCGCTGCAGAGCAAGGATTTTCATACCGGCCTCCTCAAGGGAGCGGCGGAGACGGTGCTCTGTATCTGCGGCGTAGGGAAAGCCAATGCGGCCCACGGCACGACGATGCTTATCGAGCACTTCAGACCACGGATCGTCTACTCCCTCGGTGTCGCCGGCGCCTATCCGTCGGCGGGGCTGGGGGTCGGCGATATCGCCGTTGCGGAAAGAGAGGTGTACGGCGATGAGGGAGTAGTGCTCGGGGAGAGCTTCTGCACGATGGAGCGGATCGGCTTGCCGCTCGTCTCGAAGGGAGACCGCGTCTACTACAACGAGCTCCCGATGACCGTACCTCCCGCGCTGGAAGGCTTTTCGCCGCGGGGCACCTTCATCACCGTCTCGTCCTGCTCGGGAACCCTGGACCGCGGCAGGATGCTCGAGCGGTACTTCAACGGGATCTGCGAGACCATGGAGGGAGCAGCCGTTGCCCACATTTGCACCCTCGCCGGCGTGCCCGCAGCCGGAATACGGGGGATAAGCAACATCATCGAGGACCGTTCGGGGCAGCCGCTCCGGAAGAGCGATATCATCACGGCAGCGGAAACAGTGCAGCGGTTCTTCCTGGAGCGGGTCATCTGATCATGCGTCCAGCATCTCCCTGATCTTCCTCAGAAGCGTTGCCGAGATGACGGGCTTCGAAATAAACGCCGATCCCTTCTCCGCCAGCCCCGTCCGGTCGATGATGTCGGCGGTGTAGCCGCTCATGAAGAGCACCTTCGTGAGGGGGCGCTCTTTCCTGATCGACTCGTACGCCTCCTTGCCGTTGCGCTTCGGCATGATGACATCGAGGAGAACGAGGCCGATCCTCTCCTTGTTTTCGGAGAAGAGGTTCACGGCATCCTCGCCGTCTACGGCATCGAGCACCGTGTATCCTGCCCCGGTAAGAATGTCCCTGATCAATCCCCGCACGATGTCGTCATCTTCTGCTACGAGGATCGTTTCGTTCCCTCCGCAGGGAGCGGACGTCTCCGCCGACGGGACCTCACCGCACCGCATCGCGGCAAACGGAAGATAGATCCTGAACGTGGTCCCCTTGTGCGGCTCGCTGTAGACATTGATATACCCGCCGTGCTGCTTGACGATGCCGTAGGCCGTGGCGAGGCCAAGACCGGTCCCCTTGCCCACCTCCTTCGTGGTGAAGAAAGGCTCGAAGATGCGCTGCCGCGTCCCCTCGTCCATGCCGGCGCCGGTATCCGACACCGCGATGAGAACATACGTCCCGGGCCTCATGTAGGAGGGGCTCCCTCCCGGGGGCGCGCCGGCCTCCACGAGCGAGGTCTCGATCGTGAGGGTACCCCCTCCGGGCATGGCGTCCCGGGCATTGGTGGCGAGATTCATGAGCACCTGCTCGATCTGGCCCGAATCCGCCATGACGGTCGGTCCTCCTTCGGGCAGGAGCGTCCTGAGCTCGATATCCTCGCCGATGATGCGCGAGAGGAGCTGCTCGACCTTGCGGATCGTGGCGTTGATATCGACCAGGCGGGGATTGATCTCCTGCTTCCTGCTGAAGGCGAGGAGACTCTGCACGAGATTGGCGGCCCGTTCCGATGAGGCGAGTATCTGGTCCACGTACGATTTGAGGTCGCTCTCCTCGTGCAGTCTCATCTGGAGGATATAGCCGCAGGCGGTGATCGCGGTGAGGATATTGTTGAAATCGTGGGCGATGCCGCCGGCGAGGAGCCCGACGGTCTCCATCTTCTGCGACTGGAGGAACTGCTCTTCGAGCTTGGCCTTCTCCTCCTCCGTGCGCTTGTGCTCGGTCACCTGCATCTCGAGCGCCTCTGCCATGTGATCGAGCGATCGGGCGAGCTCGCCCATCTCGCCCTTCTCGTGGGCTATGCCGGTTCGCGCGCTCAGATCGCCGGTGCTCAGCCGCTGCGCCGCACGTATCAGGGGCGTTATCCGTCGCATGATGAAGAGGTCGCTGCCTATCCAGCCGACGATAACGGTCAGGAAGGCGATAAGACCGAGGAGCCCGAGGTTCCGTTTGAGTGCGTGATCGGCCTTTGCGAAGGCGATCTCCGACGGAATCCCGACGAAGATGTAGGCGTTCTGCTCCCCCGCTCCGTTAAGGAGAGGACTGAAGGAGTAGAGGCGTTGTACGCCATCAAGCCCGGCGGCCTCGATCGTGCCTTCTCTGCGGTGGGCAAGGATCGCTTTGACCAGAGGTGCCTCTGCTGCAGGCCTGCCGACCCATTCTTTCGGTCCGGGGTGGCGGGCCAGGACTACTCCGTTACCGTCGATAGCGGTGATCGTAGAGCCCTCGGGCAGCTGCGCCTGCGCAACAAGCCCTCCGAGCCACTCCATATTCAGTGTTGCCAGGACGACCCCGGTCACGCGCTCCTCGCGCGTGAGTATCGGGTATGCGAGGACGAGCACCGGCTTGCCGGTGATCCGCCCGATATGGAAACTGCCGAAAGCCGACGACCGGGTCTCGACAGCGGCGGCAAACCAGGGGCGGTCGGCGGCGCTCACCGGCCCGCGCAGGGGGACGGCGCTGCAGAAGACATCCCCGTTCTTGGAGGCTGCCGCCAGATTGGCATAATAGGGATGGCGTTTCAGCAGCTCTTTGAACAGATCGCTGCACGGCGCCGCGTTGTGGGAGCGCACCTCAGGGACATGCGCGAGGGTTACGAGGAGCTGCTGTGTTGTTTCGATGAGCGACACCTGGTTCCGTGCAGCGAGACGCACGGTCCGGAGCGCCTCTCTCTTGGCGTCTTCGGCTGCATACCGGCGCTGTTCGATTCCCGCGTAGATGACGAGGGCAAAAGCCGGAAGAACCGCGATAACAATGAGCAGCATCGCCCTGCTGCGGAGATGTGAAAACGAGAGCTGCACTCTATACGTTCCCCCCGGTGTCCCGCTCTTCTGCCGCTCTTCCTCAGCTCAAGGGCAGCGGGAGCAGGGTCACCGTTGCATTATACGTTAACCCCCGGACGGCTCCGCGCATCAGGCGGGATGCTCGCTCCGGTAAACAGCCATCACCTCTTCCCGGGTAACGACCGCCTCGACCACCCGGTAGCCCGCCCGGACATCCTTTACGCTCTCGAGCACCGCCTCGCAGCCGCCTTCCTGCCGGTCGACGAGCGCGATGACCTTGACGACCTCGAGCCCTGCCTCCCGCGCCCGGGAGATCGCCTCGATAGTCGATTTGCCCGTGGTGATGACGTCGTCGACGATGACCACCTTGTCCCCGGCTTTCACGTTCCCTTCGATCCACTGCATGGTCCCGTGGCTCTTCGCCGTCTTCCTGACGACAAAGGCTTCGACAGGCCTGTTCTTGAGGTGCGAGGTGTACGCGACGGCATCGGCGATCGGGTCGGCGCCGAGCGTAAGGCCGCCGATGCCCCGGACCGGGAGCTCTTTGATCATATCGAATATGATACTGCCGATGAGATACATTCCCTCGGGATGGAGGGTCACAGCCTTGCAGTTGAAGTAATAGTTACTTACGCGCCCCGAGACGAGCTTGAAGACGGGCTCGTCGCTGTATTTGAACGCCTTCTCGTAAATCAGACGTATCAATCGCTCTTTCATAACGCTTGCGCTACCCGGCCTTTCCTTGGAAGTGAACATCTATTATAGCAGATGAACGCAGTCGGCTGGCGCGAAGGGAGCGGGGCAGGCCATCCCCGCCCCCTCCCACGCATATCTTAGAGCTTCTAACAAAATGGAAGAACTTAGAGTCAGGCGAGGCATAGTATATGAGCGGCATGGGCAGCCCAGGCGAAGCCAGGACGGCGGAGCGGGCTGTCCTAGCCTCGGAGCAAGGCGTGGATGCCTTGCGAGAATGAGCGAATGTACTGTGCCTTGTCTGACTCTCTTCGCTCATTCTGTTAGACTCTCTTAATATCTCCGCTCGAACTTTTCCCCTTCGCAGACCTCTTTTACCGTGTCCTTGACGAGGCGGTCGTTCTCCCAGGTCCGCTCGCGCACCTTTCTGCACTTCGTCTGCTCGTCGGGGCGGTAGTAGTCGCTCACCGGCTCGGCACGGTACTTGCCGCGGCCGTCTTCGGTCCTGTACTCGACGGGCTTGCCGCTCTGGTAGGCTTCGCGGGAGCCGCGGACCGAGATGTCGGCGATCGTCGCCCCGGCCAGTGCGCCGAGCCCGGCGCCGATGACGCCGCCGCGCCAGGGGTTTTTGCTGTCGAGGAGCGCGCCGGCGATGCCGCCGATGAGACCGCCTGCTGCGCCGCCTTCGTAGTGATGTGTGGCACAGGCATTGAGGACAAGGACCACAAGGGTTGCTGCTATCAGGGCACTCTTCTTCAGTGAGACCATCGATACCTCCTCTGCTTCTGGAAAACTTGGACAGTATTTTACCAAGATGAAATTCTTTCGTGCAAATTAAGATTGGTTAATGGAGGAAGCGCCCGTGGCAGGTGATGTTGACTCGGCGCGTAGAGAGTGATTATGGTATAAGGATGAAGTTGCTTCTCTTCGATATCGACGGCACGATCATGGATTCCGGGGGCGCGGGAGTGCGTTCGCTCGATCATGCCTTCAGTGAGGTCTTCTCGATCGATGACGCCTTCAGGGATATCAGCATGGCGGGCAAGACGGACCTCCAGATTATAAAGGAAGGCCTCGTACAGCACGGCTTTCCCGCGGGCAACGGCCTGGTGCCTGCGGTGATGGAGGCCTATCTGCGTCGGCTCAGGATCGAAATAGGAAACGGCCGCAAGCACCTCAAGCCGGGAGTCAGGGAGGCCCTTTCACTGCTGCACGGGAGAGCGGACGACTGCGTACTCGGGCTCCTCACCGGCAATGTCGAGCAGGGCGCCCGTATCAAGCTCGGATCATTCGCCTTGAACGGCTACTTCCCGGCAGGGGCATTCGGCGATGATGACGAGGACCGGAACAGGCTGCTTCCCATAGCGCGGAGGAGATTCGAAGAGCTCTACGGAAAGGCCTTTGATTTCGGTGAGTGCGTGATTATCGGCGATACGCCGAGGGACGTCTACTGCGCCAAACCCTACGGCGCGTCCTGCATCGCCGTCGCTACGGGCCCTTACAGGGCCGATGCCCTTGTGCGGGCAGGGGCGGATGTCGTCTTCGAGGACCTCTCCGATACGCAGGCCTTTTTGCGGGCGCTCTCGATTAGGGGCTCTTAGAGCGTCTAACAGAATGAGCAGAGGGAGTTGGACGAGGCACAGTATGTTCGTCTCATTCTCGGTCGATACGACCTCCGAGGTACCAGCTCGCTTCGTCATCCGTGACTTCGCTTCAGGCTGCTAAAACCGCTCACCTACTATGCCTCATCCGACTCCACACTCTTTCATTTCGTTAGAGGCTCTTAGTTTGCGTTGTTTGGGACGATGTCGTTGATCGCTTCGCGCACGATCGCCCTGACGTTGCCGTCCTCGTCGTTTTCGGCAGCGCGGAGGAAGGGCAGGGCATCCGGGTGCCCGATGATATCGAGGAGATTGGCCCCGTCGCCGCGCACCGTAGGATTTCCGTCATTGAGGAGCCCCGCGATTTCGGGGATGAGCCGGACGAGGGGCTCGGGTCTCTTCTTCGCCAGCTCCTCGACCAGGGCCGTTCCGCCGAGCCGCACCCTGAGCCGCTCATCCCGGATCATATCGATGATGAAGGGATAGAGCGCCTCGTCATGGGTGAACATATCGACGATGTTCTCGAGAAACCCTTTCTCCATGTAATCGAGGAGCATAGCCCTCAGCTCGCTATTGTTCATTCTATTCGGCCTATTCCGCTCCGGCTCTCCGGTGCCCCGCGTCCCCGGCGCATCTCTTTAACCGTGCCAGTCGTATTTCCGCCGCTTCCTGTTGAAGACATGCTTCTCTGCCGAGAGCGCCGCGATGCATCCCTGTGCTGCGGCAATAACGACCTGCCGCACCTCCGTGCAGGTGACATCGCCGGCGCTGAAGACACCGGGGAGGGAGGTCTCGGCCATTTTAGTGGTGGCGAGGCATTCCTCCTCAGAGACTTCGATCGAACCCTGGAGGAAGTCGATGATCGGTTTGCTGCCGTGGAGGTAGACGAAGACGCCGTCCAGCGCGAGCGTGCTCTCCGTGCCCTGCACATCACGCATCCGTATGCGCTCGACGAGCTCGGCTCCCTCGATAGCGGTCACCGTACGGCCAGTGATCATGGTGAGATTCTTTATCTGCAGAGTCGGGTTGTCGTCAGCTGCTTTAAGCTTCTGCGAGGGCGCGATGAGGTAGACCGTCTCCGCGAACCGCGTCAGGAGCCCCGCCTCTTTCACCGCCTCCTCCGAGTCGCCGAGGACACAGACCGTCCTGCCGCGATAAAACGCCGCGTCGCAGATGGCGCAGTAGCTCACCCCGCGGCCGAGAAACTCCGCCTCGCCCTTGATCGTCGCTTTCCTTCCCATGGAGCCGGTGGCGATGATGACGGTCTTCCCCTGGTAGGTCTTATCCATGGTGAAGACCTCTTTCACCTCCCCCTCCAGAGAGACACCGATGACCTGCGCCTCGACATACTCGGCGCCGAACCCGGTCGCCTGGGTGCGGAAGATATCGAGCAGCTCTCTGCCCGAGACGGGCTTCGCGAGCCCCGGGTAGTTCTCTATCAGGCTCGCATAGGCGAGGGCGCCGGCAGTCGGCGATTTATCGAGGACCACCACCTTCATCTTCGCCCGGGCCGCATACTGGGCTGCGCTGAGACCGGCGGGCCCGCCGCCGATGATGACGACATCGTATAATGAATCGGACATACACCCTCCTGGCGCAAAAAGGTAAGAAGACGGTTAGCTCTATTATAGCGTATGTCTTTGGGTTGTGTATGCGGGGTGAGCAGATTCAGAAGGTCTTGAGGACGGTATAGTACGTATCCCGCTGCGCTGCCCTGAAGCCGGCGCTCTTTATCGCGGTGATGATATCGTCCTTCGAGACGCGGTAGCTCACGCCGGCGGCTCTCACGACATTCTCCTCGATCATGGTCGAGCCGAAGTCATTGGCGCCGAAACGGAGGGAGACCTGGGCGAGCTTCAATCCCTGTGTCACCCACGAGGCCTGGATATTGGCGATAGTGTCGAGATAGAGCCGCGACAGCGCAAGCACTCTCAGGTAATCGACTGCAGTGGCGGGCTTGATTGCCGGCTGCTGCCTGCTGGCTGCTGTTTGCTTGCTTAACTCAGTATTCCCCGGCTGGAACGACCATGGGATAAAGGCGGTGAAGCCGCCGGTCCTGTCCTGGAGGCTCCGTATCGCCTCGAGGTGTTCGATGATGTCTTCGGGCTCTTCAACGCTCCCGAACATCATGGTTGCGGTGGTCCGCATGCCGATGCGGTGCGCCTCTTCCATCACCCTCAGCCACTGGGATGATTTGATCTTCCTGGGGCTCAGTATCTCCCGCACCCTGTCCGAGAGCATCTCCGCTCCGCCGCCGGGGATGGAATCGAGGCCTGCCTGATTGAGCGTCACCAGCGTCTCTTTGACGGTAAGATGGTGCTTTTCCGCCAGGTAGGTGACCTCGGGAGGAGAAAACCCGTGGACGTTTATCGTATAACGACTCTTGATAGCTTTCAGCAGGTCGAGATAATAGTCGAGCCCGAGGTCGGGATGGAGCCCGCCCTGGAGCAGTATCTGCGTGCCGCCGAGCGAGACGGTCTCGTCGATCTTCCTGAATATCTCATCATGCGAGAGGATGTACGCATCGGCGCTGCCGGCCTCGCGATAAAAGGCGCAGAAGGTGCATTTATTGATACAGACATTGGTGTAATTGATATTCCGGTCGACAATGAACGTGACGGTACCTTCGGGATGCACTTCCTTTCTGATGGCGTCAGCCTGTTCGCCGAGCTCGAGGAGATCGGCGTTTTGCAACAGATCCAGTGCGGTAGCTTTACTGATTCTGGTCACTCTATGACAATCGCCTTCGTAAGATCTCGTAGAAATTCTCTCTTTTCCCGATCATCACAACATGGACGACTCTTGCAGTTTCATCAATGAAATAAGCTATTCTGTAATCCACGTTGCTTTTCCTGAAGTGATAGCTGAAAACCCCTTCAAGGTCGCCGTATAATTTCTCACCTGAATAAGGGGCGTTGAGAATTTTATCCAGGTGGATGTTGTATACGTCTCTTGTGACAGGCTTGTCCAGCCGTTTTACGTCGCTCTTGACCCTGGGGTGATAGGCGTCTTTATACGGCATCCCTGAATACATCCTCTCGCGTCAGGGACTTTACTTTCTTCGTTTTTATATCCTTGACCCGCTTTGCCATCTCCTTCGCCTCACCTGATAGCAAAAGAAGCAGCATCTCTCTATCGGTTTTGTTGAGCTTTTTTATGGACTGGGCGATATCTTCAACCTTTAATTCAACCATTACTCCGACACTCATTGTACCCTCCTTCGCCTGAACGACCTTCCCTTGTCTTTTACCCTGCTTTCGGCGATGTCGATTACATCCTCACGGTACTTCTTTTCCTTCAAGATCTCCGTCAGAAAAATATCCTGCTCTTTTCCAGGCAGTGTTCTGAATGCGGTCAAAAGACCTCTGCTGTAGCTCCCTTAGCCTTCATACCCGCCTCCTGTTTACTATGATATTGTAGCCCCTCATGCCCCACTTCGGCAACAGGGGACCTTTATTAGTAACGCCAGTAACGCCCTTTTAGCAAGACATACCGCCTCAGAAGGGAGAGGGATAAACTGTAACAAGAAGTGTTTTCCTTTAAGACACGCTCTTAGTTTCTGCCGCTTGCTTATGAACTGCTTTCGTACACCCTAACATGCCTGTAAAACGCATCCCGCTCCACCGGGACCTTTCCGGCCTTCCTTATGAGGTGGACGAGCTCCTCCCGCGTCATCCCCTCGCCGGTCATGGCGCCCGCCATGTGGGTGATTTTCTCTTCGATGATCGTGCCGTCGATGTCGTCGGCGCCGAAGAGGAGGGCGACCTGGGATATCTTTTCGCCGAGCATGATCCAGTACGCCTTGATATGTTCGAAATTGTCGAGCACCAGCCGGCTCACGGCGATCGTTTTGAGGTCGTCGATGCCCGAGGAGTAGAAGCCGCCTATTGCGGTGTTCTTCGGGTGGTAGGCCAGGGGTATGAACGCCTGGAACCCTCCGGTCCGATCCTGGAGCTCCCGCAATCTCAAAAGATGGTCCACCCGGTCCTCGATGCTCTCCAGATGGCCGTAGAGCATGGTGGCGTTGGTCTTTATCCCCGCCCGGTGCGCGGCCTCCATCACCTCGAGCCATCGCTCGCCCGATATCTTTTCGGGGCAGAGCCTGTTTCGTATCCCTTCAGCGAAGATCTCGGCGCCGCCGCCGGGCATCAGCTCGAGACCGTGCTCTCTCAGCTTGCTGAGCGTCTCTTCGATGCCGAGACCGCTGATCTTCGCCATGTAGTCGATCTCGACGGCAGTGAACGCCTTAATCGCCAGCGAGGGATGCCCGGCCTTTATGGCTGAAAGCATATCGAGGTAGAATGCGAAAGGCCGGTCGGGATGGAGCCCTCCCACGATATGGACTTCCGTTATGGGGTGCTGTCCGGCGGACGCGTCATCGACCTTCTCGAGGATTTCATCGAGCGTCAGCTCATACGCCCCGGGTTCTCCCTTCGAGCGGCTGAAAGCGCAGAATTTGCACCGGTTGATGCATACGTTCGTAGGATTGACATGCCGGTTGGCCACGAAATAGGCGTTCGCGCCGTTGTAGTGTTCTGCAAGGCGCGCTGCGCGTCTTCCTACTGAGAAGAGGTCGTCGCTCTTGAACAGCGCGATCGCTTCCTCTCTGGACAGCCGTGCGCCTGCTGGTGCGGTATACGACATCCTTTCATTATAAAACAAAGCGTCCGTCCATTTCTTTCGGGCGGCGCAGCCGCGCCCCTGTTTTCCGCATTGACAATTCGAAAATCGGAATTGCTATAATTAAGCCGCAGTGCATCGTTGTCTGAGGAGGAAGCCGTGCGCAAGGCGACAGCGGTAATGATTGGTACAGGGCTCTTGGTTATTGCCGCAGCTGTCTTCGCGCGGACGTCGGAGTATTCGCCTTCATCGACCTGTCTCAACTGTCATCCCGCTATCTTCAAGCAGCATGAGGCCTCGGAACATGAGCGGTCGTTCACCAATCCCGTTTTTCAGGCCCACTATTTCAAGGAGCTGCTCCCGAAGGCGGCTGACGATGAAGGGCTGGCAAAGGAGGCGGACGCCTGCACCGCCTGTCATGCCCCCCTTGCCTATCTCAAACATAAAAAGCATGTCACCTCAATCGACCAGGTTGATCCGCGCATGTCGGGCGTTACCTGCGACTTCTGCCATGTCATTTCGGGCTATCGCGGGGAACAGCCCGGAAACGGCAACTTTATTGCAGCGCCGAGCGATATAAAGCTGGGCCCCTTTGCCATCGACACGACGTGGCACCGGGCGTATTCCGAGCTCCATACGAAAAGCGAGTTTTGCGCCATCTGTCATAATGCCGTCAACCGCCACGGCCTCGAGATAAAATCCACCTTTACGGAATGGAAAGACAGCGGGTATGCGCAGCAAGGCATCCAGTGCCAGGACTGCCATATGACGGTCCTCGGATTTCTGACCGGCGGCAAGGCGGTCTACGAGTCGGGCCCGGCAGCGGTCATGATCATGAACAGCCCCGCTGAAAGAGAGAGGATTTATACGCATCGGTTCCCCGGCGCGCACTCGCACTCACAGGTCTCCGGCGCTGTCACCCTCGACATCGGGGCCGGGCACGCGACCGCAGCTCCGGGCGATGAGATTGCGATAACGGTGAGCGTCGATAACTCGCGGACAGGGCACAAGTTTCCTTCGGGGAGTGCAGACCTGCGGCTCTTGTGGATGGAGGTCACCTCGTCCGTCGACGGCAGACCGGTACCCGTTGCCGTCGTCTCAGAGGCCGGTGATGGATATGCCGTAGCGGGCAAAGGGCCTTCTGATCGGGAGATCCTCGGGGATGATGTGCCGGAAGGGAGCCGCATGTACCGGGCGGTCTTCGCCGATAAGGAGGGAGCGCAGACCCTGTCATCGTACAATGCGCTGCGTGCTGTCTTCGATAACCGCCTCGGCGCCGGTGAAGTCAGGAAAGAGACCTATCGTATAAAGCTCCCGGCGGACGGCGGCACAATGCTTTCCATAGCCGTTTCATTGAGATACCTCCCTTATCCCAGCTCTTTTGCAAAGCGGCTCGGGACCCCGAAGCCGGAGCCTGTCGAGGTCGCTGCAGCCAGGAAAGATATCCCCCTCCGCTGACCCGCCGCACACCCCTGTTTTGCACGCAGTTGTTAAAATGGTAAACTATAGAGATGTCTGCTCGTGAATTAATCATCGAAGGCGCCAAGCAGAACAACCTCAAGAACGTCACCCTGAGGCTCCCGCATAACCAGGTCGTGGTCATCACCGGTGTCTCGGGATCGGGAAAGTCCTCTCTGGCTTTCGATACGGTCTTTGCCGAAGGACAGTGGCGGTTCATCGAATCGCTCTCGACCTATGCGCGTCTGTTCCTCGAGAAGCTCGACCGTCCCGATGTGGACGCCATTCATAATGTCCGCCCGGCGATCGCCCTGGAGCAGAAGAATCCCGTGAAGGGCTCTCGCTCTACCGTGGGGACCCTCACCGAGCTCTACGACCTCTTCAGGGTGCTGTATTCGCGTGTCGCCACCCCCTACTGCCCCAAATGCGAAAAGGAGATCAGGAAATGGGACCCCTCGCAGATCGTCGCCGAGCTCCTCGACAAGTATCCTAATGGGAGGGCGCTGATCATCTTCGAGACGACGGAGCCGGTAGAAACCCTCAAGCAGCGGGGCTTCCACCGGGTCTGGATGAACGATGAGGCGGTCGATATGGATGAGCTCCCCGGCGAGGTTGCCGGGCCGATCGAAGTGGTCGTCGACCGGATGGTGCTCCGTGACGAGCCGCGCCTTTCGGACTCCGTCGAGCTGACCTGGCGGGAGGGCAAAGAGAACGTGAAGGTCGTGGTGCTGAAAGGCCACGACACCGAGAACAGAGAGGCGCTTACCCTTCGCTTCTCGTCGAAGAATACCTGCGACGACTGCGGGCTCTCGCTGCCCGAGCCCACGCCGATCCTCTTCTCCTTCAACCATCCGGTCTGCGCCTGCCCCGAGTGCAAGGGTTTCGGCAATATCCTCATCTACGACGAGGATCTCATTATCCCCGATACATCGCTCTCTCTCGCGAAGGGCGCCATCGATCTCTGGGAGAAGCCCGGCTACAAGTGGTGGCGGGACCAGCTGCTCAAGGGAGCGAAGAAGTCGGGCATCGATGTGAGCAGGCCCTATCGGGAGCTCTCGAAGCAGGAGCGGTCGCTCGTCTTCAAGGGCAACCAGCACTTCGAGGGCATCGACAGCTTTTTCGAAGAGATGGAGGGAAAGCGCTATAAGCTCCATGTGCGGGTCCTCCTCAGCAGATACCGGAGCCCCGTCACCTGCCCCAAGTGCGGCGGGCAGCGGCTCTGCGAGCATGCCCTGGCGTACAGGATCGAGGGCCTCGATATCGCCGAGTTGACGGCGCTTTCCGTCTCGAAGGCGCTGAAGTGGTTCGAGGATCTTGCCCTGTCGCCGATGAAAAAGGACATCGCCCGCGAGGCGCTGCGGCAGATCGTTATGAAGCTCCGCTTCCTCGAGCGGGTCGGGCTCGAGTACCTTACGCTGAACCGGCAGGCGAAGACGCTTTCCGGGGGCGAGTACCAGCGGGTCAACCTCTCGAATCAGCTCGCCTCGGCCCTCACCGGGACGCTCTATGTCCTCGACGAGCCGACGATCGGCCTCCACCCGCGCGATACGCGGCGGGTCGCCGAGATCATGCGCGAGCTCGCCTCCCTCGGCAACACCATTCTCGTGGTGGAGCACGATAAAGATATCATCTCCTCGAGCGATTGGGTGGTCGAGCTCGGGCCCCAGGGCGGACACCTCGGCGGCGAGGTCGTCTTCTCCGGCCCCATGAACAGATTCCTCAAGGCAGATACTCTGACCGCGCACTGTCTCAGGGATGACGGCTGCCACCAGACCGCGGTCCTGCGCCACAAGACGAAGGATATACGGCTGAGGCTGCATGACTATTCGCTCACGCTGTATCATGCCACGGGGAACAACCTCAGGAACGCGACGCTCAGGGTGCCCCTCGAGACCCTGACCGTGGTTTCCGGCGTTTCCGGCTCGGGAAAGAGCAGCCTCGTCGTCGAGACGTTGTACTATGCCCTGGCCCGCCATTTCCGGATGGAGCCGGAGCATCCGCTCCCCTACAAGAAGATCGAGGGAATCGAAAAGATCAAGGGCGTCCGGCTTATCGACCAGAGCCCCATCGGCAAGACGCCCCGCTCCAACCCGCTGACCTATCTCAAGGTTTTCGATCCGATCAGGAAGCTCTTCTCCCAGCAGCTCGAGGCGAAGGCGCACGGGTACTCGCCGGGGTTCTTCTCGTTCAATGTTCCGGGCGGGCGGTGCGAAGCCTGCACCGGCGAAGGCTACCAGAAGATGGAGATGTATTTCTTCGAAGACATCTTCGTCACCTGCGAGGAGTGCAAGGGCAAGCGGTACAAGGAGGAGGCCCTCAGGGTACGGTACAAGGGGAGGAACATCAGCGAAGTCCTCGATATGACCGTGGACGACGCCTTCGACTTCTTTTCCGATATCGCGGAGATCAGGACGAAGCTGGAGCTGATGAAGGATATAGGGCTCGGCTATCTGCGGCTCGGCCAGTCGGCAACGACCCTCTCCGGCGGGGAGGCGCAGCGGCTCAAGATCTGCGCGGAGCTCTCGGTTGCCCGGCCCCAGACGAGGGGCATGCTCTACATTCTTGATGAGCCCACGGTGGGCCTGCATTATAACGATGTCATGATGCTCATGCGGATCGTGAGGCAGCTCGTCGACAGCGGCAATACCGTCCTGATCATAGAGCACAATCTCGATGTGATCGAGCAGTCGGACTGGGTTATCGACCTCGGCCCCGAGGGAGGGGACCAGGGCGGGACCATCCTCTTCGAAGGCACGCCGGAAGAGCTGAAGACCGTTGGCAACTCCTATACGGGGCAGTATCTGAAGAAAAGCTGATAGCTGTCAGCAATCAGCCGTCAGCCATCAGCTTTAAGGCCAAAAAACACCCCTGCCACAGTGATCGTTTTCTGTACGACGCTATTTTGATCCTTGGCTGAAAGCTGACGACTGAGAGCTGAAGGCTGTATTTTTATGCACTGGCCCCACGACATATTCGAAGCGAAGGCCCTCCAGGAAGAGCTCAGAGGACGCGTGCGCATCGTCCCCCTCGAGCATGAGCCGCGGGTGATCGCCGGCGTCGATGCCGCGTTCGCCGGTGATACAATCATTGCAGTCGCCTGCTCTTACGAATACCCGGCGATGACGTTGATCGAGGACAGCCACGCCGTCGAGACCGTCTCGTTTCCTTACATCCCCGGCTTTCTCTCGTTCAGGGAGGGCCCCGCGTTTATCAGCGCCGTTGCCAGGCTCGGCAGCAAGCCCGATCTGCTCCTCGTCGATGGGCAGGGGATCGCCCATCCCCGCGGGCTCGGCATCGCCTCGCATATCGGCGTGCTGCTCGATATGCCGGCTATCGGCTGCGCGAAGTCGCTGCTCGTCGGCAGGTATGAGGAGCCGGATGCCACAAAGGGGGCGCGGTCGCCTCTTTACTATAAGGGGGATGTTGTTGGAGCGGTGCTCCGGACGCGGGATACTGCCAACCCGGTGTTCGTTTCGGCGGGCCACCGGATCGATCTCGAGAGCTCGCTGCGTATCGTGCTGGGCTGCGTCCGGAAGTACCGCATCCCCGAGCCGATACGGAGGGCGGATATGCTGTCGAAGAAGTTGAAAACAGCGCTGTAACTATTCCGGGAGGCTCGGTTACTTCGGTTTTCTCCCCGATACCAGCACCGTATCTTCGAGCATCGTCTCTTTGATCCCTTTGAATCCGAGCTGCTTCAGCCACTGCTTCATTTCCGCTGGCGGATAGCACCGGCCTCCCGGTGTGTTCACGAGCATATTGACCGAGAAGAGAGCAGCCTGGGGAGGAGCGGTTCTGTTCCTGTCGATAAAGAACTCATGGATGGCGATGATACCGCCCGGAGTGAGCGCTTTCTTGCACTTGCTGATTATCCTCGCGCAGTCTTTTGCTGAGAAGGCATGCAGGAACTGGCTCATGAAGATGAGATCATAGCGTCCGGTGAGCGGGTCTTTAAGGATATCGCCAGAATGGAAGCCGACCGTGCTCACCCCCGACTCCTTTATTATTCCCTTTGCTATCTTTATGGTGTCGGGCAGGTCGAAGAGGGTAACGTCGATTTTCCGCCTCGCCATTTCCATAGAGTAAGTGCCGGGTCCGCCTCCCAGGTCCAGGGCCTTTCTCACTCCTTTCAGGGCAAGCGCACCGATGACGCCCGGGGCTTTGAATGCGGCGATGTTATGCATGCCCTTGATGAACGAACGGTGGTCGCGGCTCCTGCGGCTGGGCCTCCCTGTCCTGATGACGGCGTCCAGGTCGGACCACCTCTTCCAGAGGGCATCGGCATGCCGGATGATATCGCCTTGGTAGTAAGGACTGCCCTGTACCAGAAAGCGGGAGGCCATGGAGGAGTTCAGGTAGTAGCCGGCCGCCTTCCTGAGGAGACCGAGCCCGGTGAGCGCATCGAGCAGTATCTCGAGCGCCCGCTTATCCGTCCCGGTCGTCCGGGCGAGCGCATCGGCGGTCTTCGGTGTCCTGAGGCGGTCGAAGACCCCGAGATTGTTGGCTGTGAGCAGCACGCGTGACGACCAGAACCCCCCCCACAGTTTCCGCAGCTCTTTAACGTCCTGTTCCGCTGCCGCCATGACTTATTGCCCCACGACCTTGACGGTCATCTCGATACGCTCAGTGGGATTATCCCTGCTGTCCCGCGGCTGGCTCACGATCTTGTCCGCTGCCTCCATGCCCGACACCACTTCGCCGAAGACGGTATACTGCCGGTCGAGAAAGGGGGCGTCGGCAACGCAGATGAAGAATTGCGAGCCTGCGCTGTCGGGGTGGCCGGACCTCGCCATCGAGAGCGTTCCCCTCTTATGCGGCTTGTTGTTGAATTCGGCCTTGACCGTGTGCCCGGGGCCGCCCATGCCGTGCTGCGACTTGTCGGCGCTCTTCGAGTTCGGATCGCCGCCCTGGATCATGAAGCCGGGGATGACGCGGTGAAAGGTGGTGCCGTCGTAGAAGCCCTTTTTGGCGAGCTCGATGAAGTTGTTCACGTGGTTGGGGGCGACATCAGGAAAAAACTTGAGCTCGATATTTCCGAACTTGGTTTCGATGATTGCTCTGGCTTCAGACATTTTCTTGATCTCCTCTTTGGTAAGTTTTTTGTTTTTCGTCTCGGCGTAGACAGAGATGCTGAGCAATAAGGTCAGAGCAAGTACAAGGGCTGCCTTTAAATAGCTCATAGTGCCTCCATGTAAAAGGTATGAGAAGTATTATTGCATATCCGAGAGTCTTTCACAACCATCAAGCAACAAAGATTACTCATAAGCGTTGTGCTTCAGAGGGGCATTACCGTCATGAGGATGAATTATCGCTCGAAGGCTGCCCACCTCTATGATCGACTGAGGCTGCATCAGTGGCTCGACGACGAGGTGAGCCCGCGCCGTAGAGCGCGCGACTCGAACGACTCGTTAGCCCTCAGTGCAGTGAGGTTGTCCAAACCGATAGTTCCATCCGTTTGCCAGATTATAAGGAAAGGCGCTAAGAAACAACTCCCTCTCGCGCTGAAAACTCGTCAAAAAATTCAGCGCATTATCGGTCCCGAGTACGACGGGCGAGGTGTGCTCAGGATACAGTGCCTGAACGGGATGCTCCTGACCAGTCCTCCAACATCCTAAATACCGGTGACACGTGGGGCATATTTCTATGGGCAGGTTATGCTTGCGGATGATGCGCGCATGCTCCTCCGCCAGGAAAATCGCATGTCCAAGCCGAATCTTCCCCGCGCAGGTCGTCAGGGGATACCGCTGCAGCCAGCGATCAATGGCCGTCAACGCGGCGGTGTTGTCGCGCTGATCTTTTTCGCTCTCCAATTCCCCCACGTGGATGGCCAATCCCAACGGGCTGTCCAGGATGATTTCAATGCACGCGGCCAGGTCGTTTCCCCGCAAGGTACGAGTTCCCGGGGGATTAACGCCGGAAATATCGATGCCGACAATACAATCGGGATACTCCAGCGCAAGTGCGATAATGTCCCGCGCGGTAGTAAGATCGTGTTTATAGCGATCGATGCTGAGTATTCCCCTGGCCTTGTCAGGGTATCGACGCAAGGCCGATACAAAAGCTTCTACATAGGGGCGAAACGACCCTTCCGAAGAAAATTCCCGGGGAGTGGTCCGGATTTCCAGATAATCAGCCGTACTTGTGGTGATCACATCTTCTGTCGCGATTTCAACCCGCTCCGGCGACTGCACAAGACGATGAACGACCTGAAACAAGGTCAGCACATCGGCCTCGGCCAGCGCTTCGAGCGCGTGCTCGTCATGATCTGATTGAGCAAACCGCCTCACCAGCTCCGGAGAAATGCTTCCTCCCAGATGGAGATGTAAATCACAGTATGTGCTCATGTTTCACCAGAATCTTGATCAATCGATAATAATGCGTTCTTTCCCCTACTGAAGTCTGTCCCCTGTAGCTGCTAACGCAGGGTTCAGTGGGAGCCGGCTTTTTCGGCGAGCCCATGAAGTAATTTGTTATGGCTTTCCTTCTAATGAAACACACTCTCCAAAAGCATATTCATGAACGTATGTTTCCATACAAGCTTCTGCGGAGTTGCTAAAAGTAGACCATGCTAAAAGCGATTCTCAGGGACGTTGATGAATTAGTTGAGCTATTCATTGAATCATCAGTTTTGAAATAGCCGAAGTGGTGACCCCTGTTTCACGCGCCACCGTCGCCATAGGGATGCCGTATCTTTCGATCAGTTCTCTGGCTATTTTCTTCCTTACCCGGCTGACCTGTCGCCGGCGGCTCCCGTTTCTCAACTCGCTCTCCCTTACTCCCTCTTCCTCGCATACCGCCCTGATGGTTTCATCAACTTTTTCTAAAGCCGATGCCCCGCTGAACATCCTGCTTTGCCGTTGCTCCGCTTCCGCCATGATTCTTTCAACGAAGTCTCCGCTTCCCAGTATCCGCTCATCGGATTGTTCCGCCTCCTTTCGTCTCCTCATCGAGACCACCTGGGACCAGCCCCCCTGCGACCGGATCAATCCTCCGCCGACAAGCTCAGGCCGATTCCCCTGTCCTATGCCCGCCTCCATGAATTTTCTGTATTCTCTCTTTGCCCGGCCTTCTTTGTCCCCGAACAAACGGAGAATATAATCCCGGTCCTGCCAACCGTGCCTGACCTTCCCTAGGATTACGGAATGTCCGCTGTATGGATACGGGTCAAGCTCTTCCAGGGTCTTTACGGCGCCTGCGCGCACAGGGTTCAAGTGGATGTATCTGACCAGTTCAAGGAGATATGTCCCTTCCTCGCATATTATGGACTTGTACCGGTTCTGAAACAGATATCCGTGCCTATCGTGCCTTCTGTTGTAAGCGATGGCATAGCCGGTAAGCAATTTCCTCATGAATTCGGATATCCCGGCGGGTCCGCTCCGGAGCAATATATGGACGTGATTTCTCATAAGCGCCCAGGCATAAACCGCCGTATCTGTCTTTGCCGCAAGATTCCCAAAACGCTCAATGAAATAGTCTCTGTCTCTGTCGTCAGAGACTATAGCTTTCTTTTCTATTCCCCTGCATATTACGTGGTGCAGCGTGCCGGGAAAATCGAGTCTAGCTTGTCGTGGCATGCCATATTATCCCGCAATCCATCAATCAGGTCAACTAATTCATCAACGTCCCCTGAGAATGGCGGTCGAGTCGGGGAATGACAGATATCGTTATCGATAATCTCCTTAACCTCTACTTCCTCATATCAAAACTGGGGGATGGCAAGATGAGCGCTCCTATTGCATTCCTTGAAAAAGCAGGCTATCATTTGATTAAAATGCTTATTTTTGGAGGATAAACAATGATCTCCCACGAGGAAATCGCCAGGGTGGCGCATGAGCTGTACGAGAAGAGCGGCAGGGTTCCCGGCCGCGAGATCGAGAATTGGCTCGAGGCGGAGCGTATTGTGAAGGCACGGCATGGGTATGCCGAGGGAGACGGCAACGGCGGAGAAAAAAGTAGCAGCAGGGAGGCGGCAGGGCGCCGGGAGATCGGCGGAAAGTCCAGGGCGCCCCGGGAGACGATCGCTGCTGAAAAGGCGTCGTCGAGAAAGAGAGCGGTGACCAGGACGACCGCGAAAGAGGAGCCGAAGAAAACCGCGCCCCGGAAGCCGGCCAGGACAAAGAAGGCCGAGTAGCGCAGAGGAGGCTGGGCAACGCGGTATGTCTTCAGGTGCGGTAGAAGCGCGGCTCTGCGAGAAGATCGGCGACGGGAAAGTAAAGTGCTTTCTCTGCCCGCAGTACTGCACGATTTCTCCCGGGAAGAGGGGTATCTGCGCTGTCAGGGAAAACAGGGAGGGCGTGCTTTACACTCTCGTCTACGGGAAGGTCATTGCCCGGAATGTCGATCCCATAGAGAAGAAGCCGCTCTTTCACTTTCTTCCCGGCTCCCTCTCCTACTCCATTGCTACCGTCGGCTGCAACTTCAGGTGCATGCATTGCCAGAACTACACCATCTCCCAGTATCCGAAAGAGCACCCCGATATCGCCGGAGAGGACATGACTCCCGAGCAGGTGGTGCGGGATGCGGAGCGCACCGGCTGCGCCAGCATCTCCTACACCTACACGGAGCCCACCATCTTCTTCGAGTTCGCCTATGACTGCGCCCGGCTCGCACACCAGAAGGGGATCAGGAACGTCTTCGTCAGCAACGGGTATACGGGGCCGGACGCGGTGCGGCTCATCGCGCCGTATCTTGACGCGGCCAATATCGACCTGAAGGGAGACGACGCTTTTTACAAGAAGATCGTCGGGGCAAGGCTCCAGCCGGTGCTCGATACCATCAGGCTCCTGAAGGAGCTCGGTATATGGGTAGAGATCACGACCCTCCTCATCCCCGATTACAATGACTCCGATGAGTTCCTCTCCTTTGTGGCGAGCTTCATCAAGTCCATCGATCCCGCCATGCCCTGGCATGTGAGCCAGTTCTATCCTACCTTCAAGCTCGTCGATAAGCCGCGCACGCCGCTGAGCACCCTGAAGCGGGCCCGGGAGACCGGCCTGAAGGCCGGGCTCAAATACGTCTACATGGGCAACGTCCCCGGCGACGGAGAGACGACGATATGCCCCTCCTGCGGCACGGCGGTGATCGAGCGGTTCGGCTATACGCTGAATGCGGTGCGCATGAAAGATTCCCGATGCTCACAGTGCGGCGCGCTCATCGAAGGCGTGGGAATGCCCTGACGGTAAATTCCAAATCTCAAATGCCAAACTCCAATTGAGGTAGACAGAATCATTTCTCTTGATCCGTGCGGTCCTTTGTGATCTGGAGCTTGGAATCGGGGATTTTTGTGCGGGGGTATTTGCTATAATGCATTATGGCTGAAGAATACCGAGTTGAGCATGACAGTATAGGCCCGGTCAAGGTGCCTGCTCATGCCTACTGGGGCGCCCAGTCGCAGCGGGCGATCGAAAACTTTTCGGTCAGCATGCCCGCCTTCCCTGAAGTGTTCATCCGCTCGGTCGCGATCATAAAGTACGCAGCCGCGGCAACCAACGCTAGCCTCGGCCTGCTCCCCGAAGACCTGTCCGATGCCATCCTCCAGGCGTGCAGGGAGATCATCGAAGGCAAGCATAAGGAACACTTCCCGCTCGGCATCTTCCAGACAGGGAGCGGCACGTCGACGAATATGAATGTCAACGAAGTGGCAGCCACGAGGGCGAACGAGATCCTCACCGGGAAGAGAGTAACGACCTCGCCGGTCCACCCCAACGATCATGTGAACAAGGGACAGTCTTCGAACGACGTCATTCCCTCGGCAATCCGCATGGCGGCATATCTCGAAGTAAACGACAAGCTCCTTCCCTCGCTCGAGCACCTCCACCGGACGATCATCGGGAAACAGGAGGAGTACAGGGATGTCGTCAAGACCGGAAGGACCCACCTCATGGACGCGGTGCCCGTCACCTTCGGCCAGGAGCTGTCGGGATGGGCCGCGCAGATACAGTTCGGCATCGAGCGGATCGAGAGCGTCTTGCCCAGGCTGGCGCAGCTCCCTCTCGGCGGCACGGCGGTCGGCACCGGGCTGAATGCGCACCCGAAGTTCGCCGAAGGCGCCATCAGTATCATCAATGAAGTGACCGGGATTCCCTTCGCGAAGGCCCGGAATAATTTCGAGGCCCAGGCCGCAATGGACGTAACCGCAGAGCTTTCGGGACAGCTCAAGACAATCGCGGCGAGTCTCATGAAGATCGTCAATGACCTCCGGCTCATGAACAGCGGGCCGGTTGCGGGCCTCGCGGAAATACAGCTGCCCGCCCTGCAGCCGGGCTCCTCGATCATGCCGGGAAAGGTCAATCCGGTTATCCCCGAAGCAGCGCGGATGGTCTGCGCCCGGGTGATCGGCAACGATACGACCATCACCATCTCCTGCTCCCTCGGCGAGTTCGAGCTGAACACCATGCTGCCGGTGATCGGCTATACCCTGCTCGAGTCGATCGAAATGCTCTCGGTCACAATGAGGCTGCTCGCCGACAAGGCGATCGAAGGCATGACGGTCAATGCCGATCACGGTCAGGACCTCCTCGATAAAAACCCTATCATCGCAACCTCCCTCGCCCCTCTCCTCGGCTACGAGAGGGCGGCCGAGCTGATCGAGAAGGCCGTGAAGGAGAAGCGGAAGATCAGAGACGTTGTCCTCGCGTCGGGGCTCCTGTCCGAAAAGGAGCTCGATGCCTGCCTCGATGTGAAGAAGATGGTGTAGGGTAAGCACGCGGGGCTGCCGGTGATCCAGCGGTGCAGATTCCGAGCGAGCTTTTTGACAGAGCGGTTGATTTTTTTGGTAATGTATCAAGCATTCTCGATTTCCGCCGATATTTACTCTGCAGGATTTTTCCTCTGTCCCGCATCTTCCGCTTTGCTTGACAAAAAAAAGAGCGGCTCAGTAGAATTCTTGCATAATATATATTATTAATAGCAGGGGGCCAGACGAAAATGGGCCAGACGAAAATGGGAGTGAAAGTAAGAGGCACCAAGAGCCTGGTTATGCTCCTTCTCCTCGCGTCCGCAGTCGTGGCAGGCTACTCTTCCTTCTCAACGCGGGAGGGAGAGGCGCTTGCAAGCACCCAGAGCTCCTGCGTGACCGGGCAGTGCCACAGCAAGATGGGCAAGGACAAGTTTGTCCACGGGCCCGTTGCAGTGGGCGACTGCGGGTCCTGCCACAGAGGAGAGGGCGAAAAGCACAGGGCGTCGCCGGCGAAGAACAGGTTCGGGCCGATAGTGAAGGTGGGCGAGCTTTGCTATCAGTGTCATGAGCGCGTGGACACCAAGAAGGGCGTCCATAAGCCGGTGAAAGACGGCAGCTGTACGAAGTGCCATGATCCGCACCAGTCCCCCTACAAATTCCAGCTCCGGGGAGAGGGGTCGAATCTCTGCTTCATGTGCCATGACAAGAAGCTCGCCTCGCGAAAATTCGTTCATGGTCCGGTCGCGGTGGGAGGGTGCTCGATGTGCCACAACCCCCATCAGACGGACTTCCCCAAAATGCTGGCCGCCGCCGGAAACGATGTCTGCCTCCTCTGCCATACGGACAAGATCGAAGCCTTCAAGAACAAGAAATTCACCCATAAGCCTGTTCAGGAGAAGTGCGCCAGCTGCCACGATCCCCATTCGGGCGATTATAAGTTCAACTTCGCTGCCGAGGGGTCTCAGGACCTGTGTCTCAAGTGCCACGCCGACAAGAGGGAGACGGTAGCCAAGGCCAGGGTAAAGCACGGCGGCCTGGAGACCGAAAAGAAGTGCCTCGCGTGCCATGATCCCCATGTCTCCGATTACGTCAAGCAGCTGGTAAAGCAGCCTGTCGAGACCTGCAATATGTGCCATGACCGCCCCCTCGACACCCAGGACGGCAAGATCATCAACATGAAGGAGCACCTGGCGAAAAACAAGGAGCACCACGGCCCGATACTGCAGGGGGACTGCTCCGGGTGCCATAACACCCACGGCTCCGACAACTTCAGGATACTCAGGAAGTATTTTCCCCCCGTGTTCTACGCCCCGTTCGACCCCAAAAACTATGACCTCTGCTTCAACTGCCACGAGAAGACGCTCGTGCTCGACCCGAAGACCACGACCCTGACCGGCTTCAGGAACGGCGACCAGAATCTCCACTTCGTGCATGTCAACAAGGCGGTCAAGGGACGCACCTGCCGGGCATGCCATGATGCGCATGCGACCAACAACCCGAAGCATATACGCGACACCGTCCCCTTCGGGGCATGGGGCCTGCCCGTAGGATTCCAGAAGACCGCAAACGGAGGCTCCTGCCTGCCCGGCTGCCATCAGCGATTCGACTACAACCGAACCTCGGCGGTAAAGAACAGGTAGCGCGGATGATGGACGATACGGGAACAGGCAATAAAAACGGAAAGACGAAGGGAAGCGCCTTGTTGCTGCGCGCAGGGATGCTCCTTCTCGCGGCATTTGCACTCTGCACGCCTGCCGGTGCCGAGGGGGGGAGGGAGAAGGCGGTGGCGCTGGTGAAGGAGGCGGCTGCCCTGCAGGCCGGAGGCAGTGCCGATAAAGCGTTATCGGCGGTAAGAGAGGCCCTCAAGGCGGACCCGGAGTATGCGGAGGCCCACGACCAGCTGGGGTATCTTCTCCTCGCGCAAGGACAGGATGACGAGGCGATGAAGGCTTTCGATACGGCGCTCGGGCTGAATCCCAGAATACGCACTTCCAAGACGGGGAGAGGCCTCGTCCTTTTACGGAAAGGCGACCTGAAGGCAGCGGAGGCGACACTGAAGGAGGCCTTGCAGCTGAACCCCTATCCCTCGATGACCCACTATGCCCTCGGGCTTGTCTATGAACGGCTCAATGAGCATGAAAAGGCGATTGCCGAGTACAAAGAGGGTATACGGAAGCACAAGAGCGGCAGACGATGAGAGGGGACCGCATGAGAATGAAATTCGGGCTTACGGCAGCCGGTATCTTTGCCGCCCTTATCATCGCGTCGTTCAGCTGCACGGCGACAGCGCAGGCGCTGCTGCAGGTCGGGGCGGAGGCGCCCGGCTTCTCCCTCACGGACATTGACGGCAAGCCCGCCAGCCTCGCGAGCTATGGACAGAAAAAGACCGTTGTTATCGTGTTCTGGGCGACCTGGAGCGCTCATTCTGCCAAGGCCCTCAAACGCTTCGAAGAATTCTCGAGAAAATACGGAGAGCGGGGCGTCCAGGTCGTCGGCATCAATGTCGACAACCAGACGATATCCGAGGCGGACCAGGAGAAGATAAAGAAATTCGTCAAGGAGTTGGGCATAACCTATCCCATTCTCCTCGACAGGGGACTGAATACTTTCCATACCTACGAGGTCATGGCAATCCCGTCGACTACGGTCGTGAGCAGTGGCAAGATCATGTATACCATGCCCGGGCTGCCGCTCGTAGGCACAGAGGACATGTTCGAATACCTGCAGGTGCTGGCCGGCGATCCGCCGCGCAAGAAGACGGCGCCGCAGTACGAGCCGCTCCACGATGCAGTGGCTACCGCCGGCCTCGCCAGGGGATTCGTGAAGAAGAACCAGCGCGACATGGCGTATCCCCTCTATCAGAAGGCGATAGAGAAAGACCCCAAGTTCATGCTTCCCTACGTGGAGCTGGCAAAGCTCTACGAAATAGAAGGAAAAAATGCAGAGGCAGAAGGTATACTAAAGAAGGCGCTCTCCGTAGACCCCGAGCAGGCGGTCGTGATGGCCGAGCTGGGATATCTGCAGGCGAGGGCCGGCAGGGTCAGGGAGGCGCTCGACCTCCTGGACAAGGCGGTGAAAAAGGATTCGTATCCCCCGGCGCAGTACTACAGGGCGTATGCGCTCGGGAAGAGCGGCCAGCTCAAGGAGGCGCTCGGCGCTTTTGACGAGGCGGCGGCGCTGAACCCGTATGACGCGGCGCTTTACCAGGTGAGGGCCGAGATTTATGAGCAGAACAAAATGGTGAAGGAAGCCGCGTCCGATTACCGGAAAGCGCTCGAGCTGATCTTGAAGATCAGGAGTTGACCCTGGCATGGTGCCCTATGCACGCTATCGGAAAGAGGTCTTTGCTGAGGGCTAGCGCGGCGCTTACTGCCATGGGCGTTCTGGTTTGCTGGTCCGTCGGCGCTGAGACAGGCGGCGCCGAGGCGTCTTCTCCGCGCTTGTCTATCATCGAGCCTGCGGACAGGAGCGTTGCCGAGGGCGAGCTCACGGCGGTTTCCATAAAGGCGGACGACCTCGGCATCGATGCGATACGGATTGCCGTTAACGGAGTCGCGATGTCCCACATCCCTCTGGAGAAAGGGCGCAATTACTATTGCGCGACCGGCACGCTCAGCTTCGGTCCTAATGAGATACAGGTGAGCGCTGTCAAGGGCGGAAAGGTCGTCGAATCGGGAAAGGTAACGGTCTTTTTCCGGTCCGATCTCTCGAGGACGTACGGCGTGAGCCCTGCCGGGTTCCAGAAAAGGCCGTTCCACCGGAAAGACAGGGAAGCGGCCTGCGCGGCGTGCCACAGGATGGACGTCGCCGCCGCGGACATAAGGCCTCAGAGGCCGGAGGATTCGCTCTGCTACCAGTGCCATTCGAAAATAACGGCGGCGTACAGCAATGTCCACGGGCCTGCGGCCCGGTGGGACTGCCTTGCGTGCCATGAGAGGCAGTCGGCCCCTGCGAAGTATGAGGCGCGCACCCCTTCCCGCGACCTCTGTTTTGTCTGCCACGAGGAAAAAAGGGGTGAGTGGGCGCCGAAGAAGTACGTCCACGGGCCGACAGCGACGGGGAAATGCACGATATGTCATAGTCCCCATGCCTCGAACAACCTGTCCTGGCTCAAAAAGCCCTCGTGGGAGCTGTGTACCACCTGTCATGAAGACAGGGCCTCTGGCGCACATGTTATCGTGGGATTCGGGTCGGGCTCGCACCCGACGCGGGGAAAGCCCGATCCCACCAGATATGGAAAAGAGCTGTCATGCGCAAGCTGTCACAATCCGCATGCCTCCGACTCGAAGTCGCTCTTCATTAACGACCAGCAAGATCCATACAGCTTATGCAAATTCTGTCACAAGGTGTAGCTCATCGCCTGCGGGGGGAAGCGGTGCGGCAAGGGGGGTAATGCTCGGGAGGTTTTCAGGTGCAGCGGAAGATCCTTATAGTCGATGACGAGACGTTCATAGCGAAGTCGATGGAGCGTCACCTCGAGAGAGAGGGGTACGACGTCTCCACCGCCGAATCGGGCGAAGAGGGGCTCGAGATATTCAAGACGGAGCTCCCCGATATCGTGCTGCTCGACATCCAGCTGCCCGACATGAACGGCCTCGAGGTGTTCGAGGAGATCAGGCGGATGAGCAAGGACACGATCGTCATCATCATCAGCTCTCACGGCGACATAGAGACCGCGGTTTCGGCCATCAAGCTCGGCGCCTACGACTTTGTCGAGAAGCCCTTCGATCTGAAGCGGATCTCCGTGCTCATCAAGAAAGCGACCGAGACGGTGGTGCTGAAGAGGGAGGTAAGCTCGCTGCGCGAAGAGCAGTCCGGCAAGTACAGCTTCAGCAGCATTATCGGGCAGTCGCCGGCCATGGAGGAGGTCAAGCGGCTCGCCAGGAAGATAGCCGAGAGCGATGCGACGACGATTCTCATTCAGGGCGAAAGCGGCACGGGTAAAAACCTCCTTGCGCGCGCGATCCACTACAACAGCAGCCGGCAGTTCGAGCCCTATGTCGAGGTGACTGCAACGGCGCTTCCCGACACGCTGGTCGAGAGCGAGCTGTTCGGGTATGAAAAGGGCGCGTTTACCGATGCAAAGGTCGCAAAGAAAGGACTCTTCGAGCTTTCCGACGGGGGCACCATCTATCTCGACGAAATCGGCGACATAAAACCCTCCACCCAGTCGAAGCTGCTGAGGGTCATAGAGGAAAAGACCTTCAAGAGAGTAGGGGGCCTCAAGGACGTGCACGTCAATGTGCGGGTGATCGCCGCCACGAACAAGGACCTCGAAAGCTCGGTCAAGGACGGCTCGTTCAGGGCCGATCTCTATTACCGCCTCAAGGTGATTCCTATCGTCATCCCCCCGATGAGAGAGAGGAAGGAGGACATCATGCCGCTCGTGCTCCACCTCATCGGGCAGTTCAACAAGGAGTTCAAGAAGGCGATCAAGGGCGTCTCGCCCGAGGCCGAGCGGATACTGGTGGCCTATCCCTGGCCCGGCAATATCAGGGAGCTCAAGAACGCCATCGAGCGCATCTGTATTCTTGAAGACGCCGAGATCATCTATCCCGAGCATATTCCCCTCGAAATCAGGGAATATATCGCAGAAGAGATCGAGGACGGCGAGAGAGCGGTGGTCAACCTGCCCCCCCAGGGGGTCTCCCTCAGCACCGTCGAAAAGCGCCTGGTGATGCAGGCGCTCGCCATGGTCGACAACAACCAGACGAGAGCGGCCCGGCTGCTGGGCGTGACCAGGGATGTCCTCCGCTATAAAATGCAGAAGTTCGGACTGCTTAAAAAGTGAGGGCGTGCTTCAGCGTGAGAGGCGCCCCTTGCGCGATCGGATGACTAACCGGCGGCATATCTGGTAGTATTGAGCTGTCGGAGCTCTGTTGAGACAGGGACTGTCGGGAGATTTTCGTGGAGCATCGGAACGTAGTGCTGGCCATAATAGATGCAGTGATTCTCAGCGTTGTGGTCTTTCTGCTGGGGATGGCGGTCGTGTTCGCGCCGGAGGGAGGCCGGGCTGCCGTCGTCTCGAAAGAGTGCGGTGATTGCCATGTCCTCTATCCGGGGATGATGAAGGCGGAAGAGGGAAAAGCGCAGAATATCATCTGCGTAAACTGCCATGCGAGCAATAACGCCGATACCGTGAAGGTCCTGGGCGGTGTCAAGGTGCCGGTGGTGCGCAACACCGTCGAGCCGCGGATGCCGCTTGCCGGTGGCAACTTCTACCATATCGCTGCGCTGGGTGACCGGCGCGGGCACAATGTGGACGGCATCAGCCCCCGCGACGAAAAGTTCGGCGGTCTCCCTCCCGGCTACAACCGTTCCCTCGACCCCTCGCTCATAGGCTTCGTCGACAGCAAGCCGCTGACCTGCGCAGGCGCGAACGGCTGCCACGGCGACCGGAGCAAGGACAATCCGTTCGAGGCTATCAGGGGCGCTCACCATGCAAAGGACGCCCCTCTGGACGGCAGCTCGACCGCGAAGAGTTTCCGCTATCTTAAAATCACCGGAAAGCTGAAGGGGGTCACCGGCCTGGAGGACAAGGATTGGCTGAATGTCTCCTCCACAAAGCATAACGAGTATGCGCCCTCGATGAGCCTGTTGTGCGCGGGGTGCCATGGAGACTTCCACAGCAGGGAGGCTGTCGGGCCGGCCAGCCCCTGGTTCAGGCATCCCACCGATGTCGTGCTGCCGAAGCGGGGCGAGTATGGCAGTTATAAGATGTACAGCCCCTCTGCCCCGGTCGCCAGGACATCCCTGCCGGAAGCGGTGAGCGGCCAGGTCAGCGCCGGCGACGATGTCGTCATGTGTCTTTCGTGCCATTTCGCCCACGCCGGACCCCATGAGTCGCTCCTGCGGTGGGATTATGATGCCGTTGTTTCGGGCGAAGCAACGCCCGAAGGCGGCGGAGGCTGTTTCATATGCCATGCGGGGAAATTATGAGAGCGGGCGCCGGACGGATGAGAAGAGCTGTCGCTGCAGCGATGCTGGCGCTTTTCAGCGCAGTGTTCTGGGCAGCGGTCGAGTCGCCTGATGCAAGGGTTTCGGGGAAGTGCAAAGACTGCCACAGCATGCACGCGGAGTCTCCTTCTCCCCATCTCACCAAGGGAGGGTGCCTGGGATGCCACGCCATGAATCCCGAAGGCAAGCAGAACATCGTCTTTGCCGGCCGGGCCCGGATACCCCAGGTGCTTCATAACATGGAGAACGGCGACCTCGCGGGCGGCAATTTCTACTATGTCGCGGACGGCTTTGCCCCTGACTACAGCAAAGGGCACAACGTGCTCGGCATCTCCAAGCGGCAGCCCGCGCCGAGGGATGTCCCTCCCGGGTTCATGCGGAGCGTGCCGATACCGGGCGGCGTCGGGCCGCTCAGGTGGCTGCGCGAACAGCAGCTCACCTGCGCAGGCACATGGGGCTGCCACGGCAACAGGACCATCGCCGACCCGTACAAGTCTATGCAGGGCGCCCACCACGAGGACGACAGCGTTATCGACGGCACCACGGTCGGCAGGAGCTACCGCTTCCTGTACGGGGTGCTCGGCGCGGAGCACCGCGACTGGGAGTACCTGGCCACCATCGATAACCACAACGGCTACCGGGGAGACAAAGACCATGTCTCCATGGATACCATAAGTTATTTCTGCGGCCAGTGCCACGGTGAGGTCCATCCCCATGCGCAGCTGGGCGGCGTAAACCCCCTTATCATGGCGCAGCATACGCATCTCACCGACATAGCTTTTTCAGCGGTGAAAGGAGGCTATGAGGGCTCCGAGTTCCAGGCGTACGTCGTCTATGATCTCTTTACTCCCGTGGCCTACATGAACCCCAAGGGCAACGAGAAAGTCGTCGACGCGGACAGCATCGTCATGTGCCTTTCGTGCCACCGCCCCCATGCGACTCCTTACCAGCAGATGCTCCGCTGGGACTATTCAAAGATGTTTGCCGGCTCCGGGGAATCGGTGCCGGGCTGCAAGGCCTGCCACACGGGAAAGCTGAGGCGATAGACCGGCTCACAGTCCATGGCCTGCAGCTCGTAGCTGCCTTCATAAGATCGCTGCCTCCTGTTCCTGAACATCCCCTTACCCCCCCTTAACCATTGCAGTCGTTCCTGGCAAAAGGCTCTCTCTATCCCACTGCGGAAATTCACGCAGTCTGCTGAGCGAAATAGCGCAAAATTGGGGTCGGCGAGAGGGGGCATGATAGTTTAATTGTATAAATCAGCTTATTAAGAATAAAGATAGACATGCTCAAGTTCCTGCTGTAGGGGGGTGAGGAATGACATATAAAAACAATGCCTTGCTGCCAATATCCGGCACTTATCGGCACTTCCGCTGCTCCGGCTCAGCTTTACCTATATTATTCAATCACATAACATATCGTGCAAGAATATGCTTGACAAAAACCATTGTATGGAATAGTTTATTAGAGGTAAGTAGATCCTTTCACCTCTGCGTGCCGAAAGCACTGCATTCCCCTTTCGGCAGGGCTGGCATAGCGATTGCAATGTAGAAGGTGTGAGTGGAAACGAAGCGAGCTCAATAAGCACGGGGAGGTGAGAGGCGAACATGAGAGATAAAGAAGAAACAAAGGCAATTCTCGGATCATTATTAATAGTAAACCCCAAAGGAGGTAGAGACATGAAGAGGACAGTAGTAACAACAATTGCAGTTGTCCTGGCCCTGATGATGGTCTACGGGCTCTCGACAACCGGCAAGGTCGAAGCAGCGGCAGTGGGCGGCGTATGCTCGAACTGCCACACCATGCACAACAGCCAGAACGGCACAACCCCGACAGGCGGGACGGCAAACCCGAACGCGTATCTTACCTTGAACACCTGCACAGGCTGTCACGCGGATACCTCGAGGCCGACCGCTAATATTTTCAACTCAGGGACTACCGGGGCAGGAGGGACTCTGATAGCATCCGGTACGTTTAGTGCCGCTATTGCTACTAGCGACTCTCGTAAACACAACCCCGTATACATTGAAAACGGCGCAGGCGCCACGACCGGAATTACGGCAGATGCTACCCTGACGGCAACAGCGCCCGGCGGCACGATGGCTACCAACGTGCTTTCATGTGCAGGCACCAACGGATGCCACGGCACCAGCACCGGTATCGCGGGCAATCACCACAACGCAAGCGCCGGCTACCGCTTCCTCTATGTTGATGACTCCACGGCGGTTTTAGGCAAGGGACCTGTTGATGGATCAAACAACCAGACAAGGGAGTTGGGCGGCGCAACAACAACGAGCCATAATGTTTATAGTTCGAGCACGACTGCAGGCATCAACAAATACTGTGCAAAGTGCCACGGCAGCTTCCACGGTACTGCTAACACCGGTTCGGGTAGCCCGTTCACCAGACACCCTACCGATAATACGATCGGCTCGAATGGAACAGCAGGCTGGATAGCTTCTTACGCGCAGGATGCGGACTACCATAACACTCCTGTTGCGTTTGCCAACATAACTACAATTTCGACAAGCGCAGCTTATGATGCTGCTACGCTTGCCAATGCACAGGTAGCATGTGTATCGTGCCATAGGGCTCATGGTTCGAATCAGCCCGATCTGCTCAGGTTTGACTACGCTGCTCAGAGCGCGGGCGGCGGCGACGTGAGCGGCTGTCTCACCTGCCACGTACGGCAGAGATAGTCGAATAGGAAACAACAACACCGAGGCAAGGGAGCTGACCCGTTCAGCTCCCTTGCCCAGCATTTTTCAGAGGCCAAAGTCTCATAGGTAGTGGGTAAAAATTATAAAAACCGTGAGAAAGGAAGGGGGGCAGAATGAGCACTACTACCCGCAGAATCATCACCTCTTCTATTGTATTTTCGGCAATCTTCTTTTTCGTCTTGTCTGCTCTGGAGCTGCCGCTTTCCGCAAAAGTGACCGGCCCCTGCGCCAACTGCCATACCATGCACAACAGCCAGAACGGCAGCCCCGTGGCGAGGACTGGAACAGGGACCGGGTGGAATGGATCGAATCAGCTCGCCGGCGGTACAGTGCAGACTACGCCGTTGGGCACACTATTGACAACCGACTGCGTCGGCTGCCACACATCGACCGGCAGTGCCCCTATAGTCAGTCTGGCGGGGAACGATGTTCCGATTGTCTATAATATGACAGCTCCGTCAACAACTCTCGCCGGCGGGAATTTTCATTGGGTTGCGCAGGGAGGTGCGGAGAATCACAAAAAAGGCCATAATGTTTTTAATATAGCTCCTCAAGACCTCAACCTGAATTCTGCACCTGGAGCGAATCCGGCGGCTTGCGGCGATAGCACCTGTCATACCACTTTAGCTGTTTCCCCTGGTACTAATAACTACGATAGAGGCGGATGTCAGGGGTGCCATGTGTTTACCTACCACCATGAAAACAACAATAACACCATGAGCGGTGTTTACCGGTATTTAAAAGGGCATGGCTCGTCGCCGACCTTTCCTCCCTTGCCATCGGCTCGCCGAAACATCACCAGCTTTCCAGATTATGTAAAAGGCATAGGAGATTCGGACTGGGAGTATACCAAATCCGCAGCCGACCACAATTTTTACAATGGGTCCAATGCAGTATATACGAGTAACGGAGCCGGCCTTACAAACCAAAAGACGGTCTCGGCATTCTGCGCAGGCTGCCACAGCGTATTCCATGATGAAATGGGGAGCGGCAGCCCGTGGTTGCGGCATCCGAGCGATAAGTTCTTGCCGCAGACAGGCGAGTATGGAGGATATAATCCTGTAACCAGTTACAGCACAGAAGCGCCGGTTGCATGGACAAATCCGGCTACACCCGCGAGGGCGGAAGCCGTAGTCATGTGCCTCTCGTGCCACAGGGCACACGGCTCTGACCAGCCCGATATGCTGAGATGGGACTACTCAGCTATGAACGCAGGCAACGGCGGCGCCGCAGCCGGCAAAGGATGCTTCACCTGCCACACCGGCAAAGACTGAGCGCAGCCGTTAATTAAAAGAGCAGCTTAACAGGAGAGGGCACTGCACAAAACGCAGTGCCCTTTTTTATTGGTGCGCCCGTCAGTGCGCACTCACTCGGCTGATGTCGCCGGAAGGCGGTGTGAGGGATGGACAGAAGTCAGCAGAGGGTATAGTAGTCCGCCTGAGGTGGACGAAGGACCGAACCTGTCATACTGCTTTAGACCGAATCTCTGACTGTATTGGGCAGATGCCTCGCAAGAGGGTCTGAAGCCGGAAGTAGCGGACGGAATCCGCAAGGTATGGCTGGGTGCTTATATTACAACAGGCGAAGAGGCAATAACAGAGCGAGCTGACAGGAACCGCCGTATGCCGAACGGCACGTACGGTGGGG
>JBFMHE010000027.1 GCA_040752355.1 Nitrospirota bacterium
TGGGAGACCTCGCCGTCAACATAGCGGAGCGCGCCCTGGAGCTCAACGAGGAGCCGCTGCTGAAGCCCTACATCGATATTCCCCGGATGAGCCAGATCTCGCAGGGCATGACGAGGGACGCCCTCGATGCCTTTGTGGAGCGGGACAAGCGGCTTGCGATGGACGTGATCATGCGGGACGATGAAGTGGATGATCTGAAGCACCAGATCCTGCAGGAGCTGCTCTTCTTCATGGTGCAGGACCCGAGCACCGCGACGAGGGCGATGAAGATCAGCTTCGTGGCCCAGTATCTGGAGCGCATCGCGGACCACGCGACGAATATCGCCGAGATGGTCATCTACCTGGTGGCAGGCAAGATCATCCGCCACATGCAGCACCCCGAGGAAGAGACCGCGAAGTAGTCACCGTCTCCCGGCCAGGAAGGCTCAGTCGATGATGTATGCGCTGCCTTGCTGCAGCTTGGCCGCCCTCTTAAGGTGTGAAAGCTGCTTCGATATGGCGAGGTAGTCCTCTTTGTCACTGCTCGAGGTGACGGCCAGGGACACGGACGCAAGCGGAAACTGTTTCATAGTGTCATCCCTGTCCACCCCCTCGAAGTAGCCCAGCTCCTTATCCTCATCGCTGTAAAGAGAGAGAATGGAATCGCTCAACCGCTTCGTAAACTGTGCAACGAATTCCTCCAGATTCTTGCGGCCTGTATCAGGCACGATAAAGACGAAGTCATCGCCGCCGATGTGGCAGACAAAGCCGTCGTTCCGGAAGCGCTCCTTGATTTCGCGTTCCATGCAGGAGCCCACGCGCTTCAGCATGACATCGCCCGAGGCGAAGCCATAGTGGTCATTAAAGGCCTTGAAGTTGTCCAAATCGACATAGCCTACCCAGAACGGCGTTCCGGACTTGAGCATGCCGTCGATCTTTTTCTCTACCGCCCTGTTGCCGGGGAGCCCGGTGAGCGGGTTGACCGAGACGCGGTCGAAATACAGCATGTCGCTCATCGATTTATACACGCTGTCCCGCGTGGCGTAGTACGCCGGCCTGCCTCCCTCCCTGATAACGACAATATCGCGGCTGCTGCTTTCGAAGAAGAGGTAGAGATCGAAGACACTCGGGGCTTCAAGGGGATATACGAGGGAATCGTCGAGGTGCTTCAGCCACTGGTAACGAGCCGCTGCGATCTGGTCGAAGGACCGGAAGTGGAGCAGATCCCTCATCACGGTATCGGATATGAACTCGAGGTACTCCAGCGTATTGAGCACGTAAGGACGTTCGGGGGTGTCGAGCAGTATGATCGAGCTGCTGGTCAGGAGGTCATGGATGAGCTTCTCCAGCTCGCGGAATTTCATCGATGTGTCGAGGACGATGACGGGGATTCTCCTCTTCAGATTTTTTCTGCCGTTATTGACGGTATGCGTATTCTTGAACGTTATCATCTTATCGAGGACCCTCTCGACCAGGTGCGTATCGGCGAGGCAGTTGGGCTCGAGGGGCTTTGCAAAGAAGTAGCCCTGGGCGAGATCGATGCCGAGATCGACGATATATTCGAGGTCCTCGGACATTTCCACGCCCTCGACGATTATGTACTTGCCGTTGGTGAAGCATATATCCCGGATGGCGCGGATCATGTCGAGCTTCAGGTTGCTCTTGCTGATGCCGTGCACGAGCTCGCGCGGGATCTTCACGAAGTCCACGAAATCGACGAGTGCAAAAAGGAGACCCAATGAATTGTACCCCATCCCGAAGTCGTCCAGGGCGAGCCTGAACCCGGCATTCTTGTAATACAGGACGATCTCCTTTGCCTCCTCGATATCGAAGAGCTTCGCGGATTCCGTGATTTCGAGAACCACGCGGTCCCTGGTGAGCCCGGCGTTCTCGATGAACCGCGCGGTGAGTCCTGCACCGAAGTTCTCCGAGTGCTTCGTGTTGGGGGAGATATTGACGAAGAGGACGCTCTCGGGCTGTGCGAATGAGTTGATCACCGTCTCGCGGCAGGCCCATTCGAGCTCTCCCAAAAGGCCTATTTCAAAGGCATCTTCGAAGACCTTCAGCGGTGAATAGCCCTTCCCGGCAAGCGTGAAACGCGAGAGCCCTTCGAAACCGAAGACCCGCTTTTCCTTCAGATCGATGATCGGCTGGTAGACGCTGCGGATATGCGTGCCTTTGCCGGTGAGCAGCTCAGCGACATACATCCGTGTCCTGAAGTCATGGGTATGGGTGATGTAGGGCTTCTTGTCGATCAGGACCGTCCACTCGGCGCTGTCCGGGTGCGAGAACAGCTCTTCGCGATGGGGGGAAAGGAGGTCCTCCTTCCTGACGATGGTAAACATTCCCCCGCATTCAGAGGGCAACTTTTTTTCCGGATTGTACATTCAGGTCTCCTTGTCTGCTCGTGCAAGAGCCCGGGCATCCGACGTCGCCTTTCTTCTCTCCGGCCAAGCACGGCGCCCTTACCCTAGCACAGCGCGGCAGCGACCGCAAGCCGATCTTTCATTCAATACCTCATGACCGCCCATGGCAGGAGCCGATCAACCGCCTCTGCATCCCCGGTGAAGCATAAGGAGTACCGATGACATTTTTTTAACGTCGCCGTCATCATCCTGCAACAGGGAGCGTGGTACCGTATCCCGAGTAGATGCAGGAGAACGGGCAGGGGCCTGTCACCTGCAGGATCAGGGGAGCGTTATCGGTGCCGTGAACTACAGCGCTGGGCACATGACGCGGGTTCCGGTCCATCGGGGGAGTTCGCACCACCCTATCCTGAATAGAAACGAGGAGGAAAAGAACGATGAGCATGAGCAGAAGGGATTTTCTGAAGATCGGGGGCATCGGTCTCGCAGGCATGGCCATAGGCGGCCTGAACGCGCCCTTGTTTACTCCGCGGAGCGCTTTTGCTTCCGGTAATGCCTGGAGGTTCGGCGTTATGGCCGATACCCAGTGGCGCACGGGCTTCAACGCAGGAGGCGAACCCGCTTCATGCGCGGTCTCGATCATCAACGCACTGAACCAGCAGTTCATCCAGCACGACGTGCGATTCGTCATTCAGGTAGGCGACCTGGTCGATAAGGAAACGGCGGATGGTACCTCTGCCGGCCCCCGCTCCCTTCCCACCAGGGCGAGCGCCGCTCAGGCGCTGTACGATGCCGGTATCGGATTCTTCCCGGTCCGCGGCAATCACGAAGGCAGTAAGACCGCGGCAGCGGAGATTCCCTTCCTGTTCCCGCAGACGCTGGGCCTTGGGTCTTACGTTTTCGGCGCCCAGAATTTCCAGAGTCCTGTCATGCCCTCCACCGCTACCGACCCTCTCGGTGAGAGATTGAGAGGGCTGACCTATTCCTTTGATTATGAGAATGTCCGCTGCGTACTGATCGATCAGTTTACGAGAGCGGATGGCACTAGTTTCAACAACAGCACTAATAACAACGCCGTCGATCAGGTGGATTGGGTCGACGCGATGCTTCGGTCCAAACCCTCGGACAGCCACGCCTTTGTCTTCTCGCACAAGAACCTGATCGGACAGAACCACAAGGATGTCCTCTTCGGATCGAGCCTCACCTCGAATGCCGCTGCCCGTGATCAATTCATCAAGAGCCTCTGCGATAGCGGCGTGCGCCTGCACATGAGCGGCCACGACCATATGCACCACCGCTCCATCGTCAGGACCTCCGACGGCCTGTCCAGCGTGGGCCAGCTCATCTGCTCTTCGAACAGCTACAAGTTCTACATCCCGAGACCGGGCGATGACGGAAGGGAAACGCCGCTCCAGCAGGAGCTCTTCACCATCGGCTACTATATCGTTACCGTTGACGGTCCCCGGGTCTACGTGGACTTTTATTCGTCGAGCCACGGCAGCAATTACGGTGATATCGATCTCATAACCCCTCCCGGTACATTCCCTTTCCATTTGCGCGAGACCTTCGGCTACAGTCTGAATGGCAGGCAATTCGAGGTCGCTCAGGGCGCCCCATACACCATCGTGGAGGACCGTTTTGAAGGAACGACTGCCAAGATTCTCGACGGCGTAAACGGCAATTCAGAAACCGATTATCTCAGCCGGCTCCTGACAAAGACCGTGAATACCGGATGGACCGTCCGCCCGGCCCAGGATAACATCGCAAGCAATGTCCTCAGCCTGTGGGGTATGGCCGACAATCTGAGCCTCTGGGATGACCCGAACCGAGGGCTCGATCTCGTCGGGCTGATGCCCGATGCAGCCGAGAGCAAGGAGAGCGATGTTTACACCCTTGCCATGACCTACGAGGACGAAAGGCGCAACGGTTTGCACCTCGGCAACGGCGGTTTCCGCCTCGCGGCAAAAAATGCCGACGGCGCCTGGGTCAGGGCGGTGGATATGAACTTCGGCTATTTCAGGAAGAGATTCGCCAAAGGCCCCTGGAGACCCGGTTATGAGCTCGGGACCTACGGCGTCGACACGAGCACAAAGACCGTGTGGGCGGTGATCAATTTCGATGGCGAATTCGCCGCTGTCCGGGATCTGGAATGAGACCCCCGTCGGAGGGTCGGGTAAGGAGTCCGTGGTTAGCTCTGCGGACTCCTTACCGAAGGGAAGTTGCGGCGTTCGCGTCTAACGATACTTCGCGCAGATAGACGGCAGCGACCACGGGCAGGTGGTCGGAGGCGATGCGGAGCAGCCGGGATGCCGGGACGTCCGCTGCATGCAGACGCTCCGAGGGCAGGACCCATATCCGGTCCAGGGGAAGGAGGGGGAACGATGCAGGGTAGGAACGCATCGCGGCAACGGGCTTTCCCAACCGCTCATGCAGCCGCCGCAGCACGGGACTGCCGGGCAGCCAGCTGTTCATGTCGCCCATAACGATCAGCGGGGCTTCGGGACGCTCCGGCAGGATTTCGAGGAGGCGGTCCACCTGGCGGCTCCGCTCCACCGGCCAGAGGCCGAGATGCGTGGCCACCACGCGCACGGTCAGGTCACCGATCTTGATGTCCGCGTCGATCACGCCTCGCGGCTCGAACGCGCCGAGGCTGATATCGTGGAACCGCACTGCGGTGATCGGGAAGCGGCTGAGCAGCGCATTGCCGTAGTCGCCGTCCTTTTTGCGTTTCGTGGGCCCGGCGACCGCCATGTGCATGCCGGTCTTTTCCGCAAGGTAACGCACCTGGGCCGAGGCGGCGTCACCCGGGTCGGAGAGGACCTCCTGGAGCGAGATGATATCAGCGTCGAGCGAACGGAGCACCGCCGCGATGCGTTCGGGATCTCTCCGGAAATCCATCCCCGTGCACTTATGGACATTGTAAGAGGCGATACGGAGGGGACGCTCTCCCTGCGCGGTCGCTTCCCAGAGAGCGGCAAGCGGGGCGGGATCGCGGCACGTCCACCGCTCCGTACATGCCTCCTGCGGACCGAGCGCCACGGGCTCCCTGGCAGGCATCAGATCCTGGATACCGGCTGTGGTGAAAAAGGAGCTTGCCAGGAGGAGGATGGTCAACAGGGCTGCCGGCATCTACGAGGTCCTGCTCGGGAAAGGTGATGACTGCGAAATCGTGCGGTACGGCGACATTGCCTTTCTATTATACACCAGGAGGGGAGGGGCATGTTCGCCGGGGGAGAACGCACGGGCCGCGCTCTAAAGCACGCGCAGGAAGAGAGAGCTGAACCACTCCACGAGCCGGGGGAGGAGCGGCCGCGCCTGCCACTCCTCGGGAAGTATCTGCTTCGACTCCCTGAGATCGCCGGCAAACAGCGCTTCCATCTCGGCCCCGAACTCCCGGCTGAGGATCACCGCGTTCACCTCATCCATTCTCACGAGGCTGATATGGTCGAGGTTGGTAGACCCTATCGTGGACCACACCCCGTCGATGACCGCGGTCTTGGCGTGCAGTATCATGCCCTGCCGCTCGTAGATCTTGACCCCTGCGTCGAGAAGCGCGGAGTAGTAGTACCTTCCCCCGTGTACGGCGATCATGTTGTCGGTGACGCCCGGCACGATGAGGCTGATATCCACCCCCCGCGCGCTCGCTTCCTTCAGCGCCTTCAGCAGCTGCCGGTCGGGGATGAAATAGGCGTTCGTCAGACGGATGGAGGATGCGGCGTGCTCTATGGCGGAGAGGTACAGGAGGTGGGCGGTCCCGTACCCTTTGCGCCGGGGTGAGCTGTCGATCACCCGGACCAGGTCGTTCCCTTTATGCTCCGGCTGGGGGAAGTAGCGCCTCAGCGGCAGCTCCGGGCCGTTCTGCTCGCGCCAGATATCGAGAAAGAGCTTCTGGAACTCCGCTGCCGCCGGACCCTCTATCCGCACGTTCGTATCGCGTTTTTCGAGAGGCGCGCCCCTCGAGGCGATCCCGAATGCAAAGGACGGCTGGGCGCAGATATCCGCTATATTGGTGCCGCCGGTAAAGGCGACCTCCCCGTCCACCACGAGGATCTTCCGATGGTCCCGGTGCGTGATCCGCAGGAGCCCGGCGGGATTGCGCAGGCTGACGGGGTTGAACTCGACCGTCCTGGCCCCGGCTGCGCGCAACGGTGCGAAGAACTCCGAAGGGGTCTTGAACGACCCGAGGCCGTCGATGATGAGATTCACCTGGACGCCCTCGGACTGCTTTTCGAGCAGGAGATCTGCGAACTCGCTGCCCACCTCGTCGTCGCTGAAAATGAAGGTCTCGAGGTTGACGTGGTCTTTTGCATCCGCTATGGCGTCCAGCATCGCGTCGAAGGTGACGGGGTCGTCTTTCAGCAGGGTCGCCCTGTTGCCGCTGACGAGCACCCTGCCGCTCACCAGCTCCATCACCTTGATGTGGCGCTCCAGGATATCGGTCGGCACTCCCTCCTTGCGGAGCTGCTGCAGGGCGGCCCGCCGCTCTTTCGGGGACAAGGGGCCCTGCGCACCGACAATGAGCGGAAGACCCTCGAATTCGGGGAGTCGGTCGAAGAGCGCCTCTGCATCGGGCAGGGTTGCACATCCCGAAGCGGCAAGCAGCAAAAGAGGTATAACCGTGGCGGCGAGGATGCTCCTCGCCGCATCCTGTTTAACGAATGGGGTGCGCACGTGGTCGTTCCTGGCGGTTCCGCCTGAAGTATGGTGAGGGACTCCTTCTCAAACTATACTGCTCTTCCCTGCGGAACTCAATACAGCCACGCCCGCCTCTCGCGTGCGAGGGAGACCGCGCAGCGGCGCGCCGGGTCGGGGTGTTGCGTTTCGTTCTTTTTTATGGTCAAATTTAAAGAGAGGCTTTCTTCTCGTGCTCTTCCTCCTGTCTTCTCTCCGTGCAGGCCTGTCGACAAAAGAGTGCCCTCATCATAATCTCTCCGCGCTGAGAACGCAGGTGCGCAGGAGGGGCTTTCCGCAGCAGAGACGCGCAATGACTATCAGGGGAGGTACTGAAGACCATGAAACGATCACTAATGCTCACCCTTATGCTGCTCTGCCTTCTTGTTTCGGCTGCGTGGCCGGCGCCGGTTACGATCACGGTGGGAAGCGACCCGCTCTGGACCGACACCGGGATCGTCGCCAGGCCCAATGATGCAGTCGCCATCGATCATATCTCGGGCGGCTGGACCTGGGCGGACTGGAACGAAGACGCCCCGCTCTCCGGCCCCCGGGGGAGTGCGCAGCCGGGGCTGACCTGGGATGAATGGATCCGGAACGGGCAGCACGGCCAGCTCATAGGGTACATCGGGACAGACGACCCGAACGCCTTCCCGCGCACCGTGAAGCAGGACAGCAGCGGGCTGTTCGTGGTGGGTGACGGCGTCGAGTTCCTCAACAGGCTCACCGGAAAGGTATGGCTCGGGTTCAACGACGACTACTCGAACGACGCCTGGGTCGACGACAACAGCGGGTCGGTGGTGGTCTCCCTCGACATCACCCCTGTTCCCGAGCCCTCGACGCTGCTCTTGTTCGGAGCAGGCCTCGCCGGTATCGGCCTCGCATTGCGCCGATTCAGAAAATAGCAGACTGACGCATTCTCTTCAGCCGCTGCGTATCAGCAGCAACTGCCGCCCTTGGTATCGCTGCTGCCGCTGCAGCCGCAGGAAGGCTCGCCGCCGGTGATGATGCTGTTGATGAGGGCAGCGGCGCAGCCTACCCCTTTTTGCACGCGCAGCGCACCGGACGGGCAGTTGCTCACACAGGCGCCGCATTCCATGCACCGGTCCCGGTCGGTGACGACCGCTCGTTTATCGCGAATAACGAAGACCGCGTGCGGGCAGACCTCGGTGCACCTGCCGCATCCCGTACAATGTTCGGGAGACAGTTCGAGGCTTGCGACATCCAGAAGGTATTTCATAGTATCCTCCATTGATCGAGCTTGAATACGAGCAGGAGAACGAACGAGACGATCGAAAAAACTATGTAGAGCGGCAGCGCGACCTTCAGCTCCTTCCTGACCCCCGACATGCCGGTGAAGGTGGTCGAGCCCGTGAACTGGAGCGCGATGTAGGAGCCGGCGAGAGGGAAGAAGAGGTATGCGGCGGCCAGCAGTATGCGGTCCATCTGATGGAACGCATCGAAGAGGTTTGCGTTCACGGAAAGGAAGACGGTGACCACTCCCGCGATCCAGCCTTTGGCGGCGAATGACCTGAAAGGGATATACGGGAGGAGGAGCGGGGTGAAAAAAGCGCCGGCTGCAACTGCCAGCACGCCGAGCAGCAGGAAGGGCAGCCCGCCTGCCAGGGCATCGCTGAAGAGGATGCCGGACGGCCGGAGTCCGAAGAGAACGAGGATGAGCAGGGCGAACCAGGGGAACTTCTTCATCGCGGGAATGACTTCCATCGGGGTGAGGACCAGCCTGTCCAGGAAGGTGAAGCGGACCGTACGCATTTCTGGCGAGGCCTTACAGCCGGCCTCGAGATAGGCGGGGATGTCCTTCGCATCGACAGGTCCGTAAAGGACCCTGAATCCCGATCTCTTGCTCACCGCATGCGCGCTGATCCCCGGCGCCCCGAGCTGCGGCACGATGACTCTCTTATGCCCGACGACCCTTTCGAGCCCCGTAACCGCAATGCGTCGTATCAGCTCCTCTGTCCCGAACGTGCCCTTTCCGGCGGCACACCACACGTTGATGCCTCTCGTGTCGAGGACGAGGATCCAGGCATTCGATCCCTTCACTGCGCGGCGGAGCATGTCGAAGCTGAGCTTGTAATTGGCGCTTGCGAGGACTTCCGAGCTGTTATCCGGCGTGCCGATTGCGTAGAGGCCCGGATCGATTGTATAGTCGTTCCTGTAGGCGCTGGTCCTGCATTTCACCTCCCCCCAATAATCCGTCCGCGACCACTCGCCCGATATCCGCGGAACGGGCCCCGCCGGGGTCGTCAGCGTACCGATCATCCATTCCGGTTTCTTCTTTTGCGCTCCGGTGCAGCACGATGTCGACCCAGCGCCACGATCCTCTTTCTTTGTAAGCTGCAGCTTTATATCAGTCATATCCGGACCACGCCCCTTCTTCTTATCTCCCTTGCCTTAGCCTCTCCGCAAAATAGGGAGGCAAGCCTCGTTCTATAATTGCTGAAGCGGTCTTTTCGACATCATAGGGGACTCTTACAAATTCACTTTTTACCGTATCCTGATCCTGTGCTATCTCGACCATGGTGATGCAGGTCCTCGGGTCGCCGTCCTTCGGCTTCCCGACGCTTCCGGCATTTATGAAGACCTTGCCCCCGATATCTTTCCGGTACGGTTTATGGGTATGCCCGTAAATGAGGATGTCGGCATCCGCCTTCTCCGCCATCTCCTCGAAGAACTTTTCCGGCCGCTCTTCATACCAGTAGAGATTGTTTTTCTTCGGGGTTGCATGGAAAATGATTACCTTTTTGCTGCCGACCGTTAAGGATATTTCAAACGGCAGCGTTCTCATGTACTCTTTGCTTTCTGGAGATGCGTGCTTTTTTGTCCATTCGAAGCCCAAAGACGACACTTCGGCCTGAACCGGATCTTCGTATGCGCATCCGCAATGCTCCCGGTCGTTTCCCACCGTTTCGTCATAGTTGCCCTGCACGCCGCTGATCTCGTGCTCGATGAGGAAGTCCACTGCCTCGTTTACGAAGGGTGCATATCCCCCGAGGTCGCCGAGATGATATATCCTCTCGGCGCCGCGGGCAACGGCCTCCTTATAGGCGGCCTTTAGCGCCTCCAGGTTTCCGTGGATATCTCCCATAATCCCGATCCTCATTGTCCCTCCGGCCCGCTCCCGCGAGCTGCCGTGCACGCCTGTTTCCGCTCGTCATCCATAGGTGCAGTTCAGAGAGGGGCCGTATCCTTTACTCTGCAATAGTCCACCGTGAAGTACCGTTTCTGGAAATACTTCGCTACAGTGACGAGCCCTATCAGGACCGGCACCTCGACCAGCGGACCTATGACCGCAGCAAAGGCCGCCCCTGAATTGATGCCGAACACCGCTATGGCCACCGCAATGGCGAGCTCGAAGTTATTGCTCGCCGCCGTGAACGAGAGCGTCGCGGTCTTCTCGTAACCGGTCCCGATCCTATGTCCCATGTAAAACGAGGCCAGGAACATGACCACGAAATAGACGAGCAACGGAACGGCGATGCGGACGACATCAAGGGGAAGTCTCACGATGTAATTGCCCTTCAGGGAGAACATGACGACGATCGTAAAGAGCAGCGAGATGAGAGTAACCGGGCTTATTTTCGGGATGAACACCTGCTCGTACCACTGCCGTCCTTTCGTCTTCAGCAGCATAAAGCGGGTGAGCATGCCGGCGATAAAGGGAATGCCCAAATAGATGAAGACGCTCTCGGCGATCTGGCCGATGGTCACCTCGACGACTGCTCCTTCGAGCCCGAACCAGGTCGGGAGGACCGTGATAAAGACATAGGCATATACGGAAAAGAAGAGCACCTGGAACAGGGAATTGAAGGCGACCAGGCCCGCAGCGTACTCCGGGTCGCCGCAGGCGAGGTCGTTCCATACAATGACCATGGCGATGCAGCGGGCCAGGCCGATCATGATGAGCCCGACCATGTACTCCGGATAGGAGCTGAGAAAGACGATCGCAAGGACGAACATCAATATGGGACCTATTATCCAGTTCTGGATAAGTGAGAGGCCGAGGACTTTTTTATTCCTGAATACCTCGCCGAGCTCCTCGTATTTGACCTTCGCGAGCGGCGGATACATCATCAGGATAAGCCCGACGGCAATGGGTATGTTGGTGGCGCCTACCTGAAAGCGGTTTATGAATTCTTCTGTTCCGGGAATGAAATACCCCACGCCGACGCCGAGGGCCATTGCCGCAAATATCCAGACGGTCAGATAACGGTCTATAAAGGAAAGCCTTCTCCCCACGGTATCAGCCATCGCCTTTCACCCCTTGCCGGTATTCCCTCAGCCTCTCCCGCAGCATGCGGTTTTCCTCTTTATAGGGACGACTGTTCCCTTTGCGTCTTTGCCCTTGAGGAATGCTTCGAGTCTCTTTTTGTCCTCACGAACATCATTGTCCGAAATTCTCTCAATCACCGAAAGGACCAGGAACCGTTTGAACAGGTCTGAGTCGTCGATGCTGTAGTGAATCCATTTGCCCTGCTTGCGGTCCCTGATCAGCCCCGCCTCCTTCAGGATTTTGAGGTGGAACGATATCTTGGGCTGAATCGTATCGATTGCGGCGACAATATCGCAGACGCAGAGCTCGCCGTGCTCGAGCAGCTTCACGATCCTGAGCCGCGTCTCGTCGGAGAGGGCTTTAAAAATGTCCGTTAAGTCCTGCACGGCAGTTTGCGCTTCTCCTAAACGCAGAGGGAACTATACATAAAAACTTTTTTATATAATATAACCGGAGCGGACGGTATTGTCAACCGGGGGCAGGGATAACTATTGCAGGGTCTCCCCTTTAGCCCTGTTACGCACGCCTTTACTCTTGGTTATAGCTTAAAGTTTTGGCAATAAGCGCCGAAGAAATACTGACCACGTCTGTTTCAGCGGCATGTAGCCGCACGGTAGCGACAGGGCTTGGATATATAAACCAAACCGTATTTTTGCGGGGTGCCGTTTGAACAAGGATTCATTGGCACGGCTTCGGCTCTGAACGCAGTCGAGGGACAGTAGAAATGAGAGACAGGAGGATGGCATGAGAAAGGTGCTCAGGAGTGTTCCGGTCGCAGGGGGGGCAATAGCGGGTGCAGTGATAGCGGTATTGCTGTTCGGAGGAGGGACTGCAGCCCAGGCGGAAGAGGTCAAATTGCATGGCTCGACCACCGTACAGAAGAGGGTCATGGAGCCGGGGAGGGAGGCCCTCGAGAAGGCGACGGGAATCAAGCTGATTCTTGTCGGCAACGGGACCGGCAACGGGCTCGAGGACCTTGTCAACGGCAAGTGCGATGCTTCCATGGCGTCTGAAGAGCTTGCCGACGCAGTTGCGAGCATGAAGGCTGCTTCCGGAAAGGATGCTCCGGCAGGCCTGAAGGAAAATGTCATCACTTCCGATGGTATCAAGGTCATCGTCAATCCTTCAAATCCCGTAGCAAAGCTCTCGAAGGAGCAGTTGAAAGGACTCAACACCGGAAAGATCGCCAACTGGAAGGAAGTCGGCGGTCAGGATATGCCGGTCATGGTTATTACCTCACATCTCGGCTCTGCAACGAGAAAGGTCTTCCAGAAGATCATTATGGATGGCGAACCATATGTAACGGGCGCTTTGGAGGTTGAGACGACACGAAAAGAGATCGACAACGTAGCGCAATTCCCCGAGGGCATCGGCGCAGTCAGCATGGGATTCATCAACCTCCCGGGAAACAAGGAGAAGGTAAAGATCGTTGAGACCCAGGAAATCAGCAGGCCCCTCATGCTTATTACGAAGGGCGAACCGTCACCTGCGGTCAAAAAGGTGCTCGACTTCTTCAAGGGTGAGGGGAAGAAGTATATAAAGGATTAAAGCCTGCATGGCAATGCTCCTGCCCGGCAGCAGTCTGCAGGGCAGGAGCATTGTCTCCCCTGGCTCTGGAAGAAGCGGAGGGCGTTCATGACCATACGGAAGAAGCTTTATCTCAATATCGGAGCGACCCTGACAGGCTTTGCGGTAATAGGCGTTGCCAGTCTTGTGGGAATAAAATTCGTCCAGAACAAACTCTCGCTGCTGACCGAGCGCTCGACACCCTATCAGTTGAAGACCGTCGAGCTCCAGCGGACGCTCCAGGAGCATACATCAAACCTCTTCAAAGTCGCTGCTTCGTCCTCGATCAGCGATTTCACTGCAACGAGGGCAGAGGCGGAAAAGACCCTTGCTGATGTAAAGAGGGTTTCCGGAGAGCTCGCTGCTCTGAAAGGAGGATCGGAAAGCCGGACAGGGGAGCTTGAGAGTATCACCAGTGAGATGTTCAAGACCACAGAGTTCAGGGTCAAGGCAGAGGATAGCGCAAGGGCTGCCGATAACCTGATGAGGGCGCGATTGCAGGACGTGTCCAAACGATTAAGAGACATGGATGCTCTGGTAAAGAAAGGGCAGAAGAGCTCCATGGAGCAGGTTTTGTCGTCGCATGACAACAGAGATAAAATCACGCACAGAGTGAAGAATGTCCAGATCGTCGTTAACGCGATAAAGGATCTCAAACAGTCAATAACGGAGATAGCCGCTGCCGAGAATAAGACCGCCGTAACGGTCGCACAGAGCAAGTACAACGGAGCAGCGCGATGGATAACCCAGAGCGCCCTGGTCAGGTCGGAGGGCGGGAGCGGCGCGGTCAAGGAACTGCTCGACGGGATTGCGGATGTATCCAGGAGCGTTACCGGTCCGCAGGGATTGATCGAGCTTAAAAATTCGTTTCTGATCAGGCCGGATGAAGAGGCCAAGAAGAAGTTTGCATCGACGATGACCTTTGTCATGCAGAAGCTCTCCCAGTTGACCGTTATCGTTGCCGAGATCGATGAGAAATCAGCAGAGCAGTTCAACGCAGAGAATGCGAAGTTCAGCGACTCCCTCAAGAGCTCGAACGCCGCTACGGATATGCTGGCGCTGAACAGCGAGCTCCTCTCGCTCGGCTACGATATCAAGGTTTTGACAAAGGAGCTCTTCAGCGCAAGGATCCTTCAGGAGCTGGACCGGGTGACGGATGAGATGCGAAGAAAGTTCGACACCATCGGCGCCGTCCAGAAGAGGGTGGGCGATCTGCTGTCGTCGGCAAAGCGGGCCGAGGAGACCAGCCTCATAAAGGGAGTCTCTGCTTCTCTGGGCGAGATCAGGGGACTGCTGCTGGCGAAGGGGGGCGTCGTAGAAGAGCTCCGGAATGTCCTTACGGTCACCCAGCAGGCCGTAGCGCTCAATGAGAAGCTTAAGACGCTGATAGCCCATCAGCGGGAAGAGGGCAGGAGGGGCGTTACCGCAGCGCAGGGCGAACAGGAGAAAGCGGTGAGATCGGTAAATGCGATCGTGAGGACCTTTGTCATGGGAGTAATCGTGATTGTTATCGCAGTGCTTGTCGCCGGCGTGCTCTTCAGCAAGATGCTCGAGCGCTCAATAACCGCTCCTGTAAAAGAGCTGACCACCATGGCTGAGGCGTTCGGGAACGGAGATCTGGGCGTCCGGCTCGATGAATCGAGAAAAGATGAGTTCGGAACCCTTGCCTCCCATTTCAACCAGGCTACAACAAGGTTAAAAGAGATGACCACGCATATACGGGAGATCATCAATGATCTTGCGACAAACTCGAAGGTGCTCGCCTCTATCTCGGAAACGCTTGATAAAGGGGCGACGGAACAGGCATCCCAGACCGAACAGTCCGCTGCGGCGATGACCGAAATGTCCCAGACTACTCTTGATGTTGCAAAAAACGCAGCGAATACGGCAGAAGCGGCGCAGAAGATGAAGGGCACTGCGGAGCATGGAAAAGAGTCGATGGATACCACCATGAACGAGTTAGTGAGCTTTGCCGATACCGTCAAGGAGTCTGCCGCAATGGTGGAAGCCCTGGGACAGAAATCCGATGAGATAAATACCATTGTAGTCCTCATCAAAGAGATCGCCGATCAGACCAATCTCCTGGCGCTGAATGCCGCGATCGAGGCAGCGAGGGCAGGAGAGCAGGGGCGCGGGTTCGCTGTTGTCGCCGACAGCGTACGGCAGTTGGCAGAGAGGACAACGGTCGCTGCGGATGATATCGGCCGCACCGTAGGGACCATGCAGAAAGAGGTGAGCAAGTCGGTCGGCTTCATGAGAGAGGAGAGGGCTTCGATCGAGAGAGTGCTTGGGAATGTAAAGAGCACCTTGAGCGCGATGGATGAGATCGTGAGTTACGTGGGACAGGTTTCGGATATGGTCCAGAGGATTGCGGCCGCAACGGAGGAACAGTCTTCGGCATCCGAGGAGGTCTCGCACAATATGGAAAACATTGCAGTGATAACAAGGAATCTGAGCAATTCCATTGCCGAAATAAGAAGGGCATCGGACGAGCTTTCCCGGCATGCAGGCGAGCTTGATTCTACCTCCTCGTGGTTTAAAGCGTGAGTGGTACCGCCGGATCATGCGCCTCTTGCTTCCTTAAGGGTAAACGTATTCTGCGAAAGGAGAGTAAAAGAATGAAGATCGCACGGTATGTGTTTTTCCTAGTTGCAGCAACCGTTCTGTTGACCGCATCATCTGCAGTGGCCGGTATGCTGGTAAGCGCCGAATGGCTGAAGGAGCGCCTCGGCGACAGAAGCATCCGCATCGTCGATGTGTCGAACAAGCCGGATACGTACGGGAAGGGGCATATCCCCGGCGCCGTGCAGGTCAAGCGGTACCTCGATCTCGGCAACACCGATGCCGTACCGCCGACCCTCTATCCTACACGGGAGCAGTTCGAGCAGCTCATGTCGAGGCTCGGCATCGACAAGGGGACGACGGTAGTGGCGTACGACGACACCTACGGTCTCTTTGCGAGCAGGTTCCTTGTGATAATGGAGTACTACGGGCACCCTGTCGGCAAGCTGAAGCTCCTCGACGGCGGATCGGTCCGCTGGAAGGCGCTCGGCTATTCCCTCGACAAGGACGCCGTTTCCGTAAAAAAGACGAAGTACAACGTCAGAAATGAGGAGATAAGGCGCGACATGATAATAACCTGGAGCGATATCTACAGGGATGTGGTGAACGGCGCGAAGCCCGATGTCGTGCTCCTCGATGTACGGCCGGCAGCCGAATACAACGCCAAGAATATCCGCTCCATACGGGGCGGCTACGTCCCGAAGGCGATCAATGTCACCGGTTCGGAGGCGAACAAAAAAGAGGAGCATGTCTTCAAGCCGGTGGAGGAGATCAGGAAGATGTACGAGGAGAAGGGCATCACCCCGGACAAATCGATCTATGAGTACTGCCATAGCGGCGACCGCGCAGCGCATGCCTACATGACATTGAAGCACCTCCTCGACTACAAAAACGTGAAAGCGTATGACGGCGGATGGATCGAGTGGTCGACGATCCTTTCCCTGCCTGCCGAAGGCCAGGTGTGGCTCTGGGAGGCCCCTCCGCAGGAGAAGAAGTAGCTGTCGCCCGGCGCCGGACAGTAAGTACAACGAACGAGGAAGGGGGCGTCCCCTTCCTCGTTCGTGTTTTCGGCGCCGGGCGCCCTTGCTACGGAGGGCGGCGTAAGAGTACAATAAAAAATGCCCGAGCTCCGGCGCGCCCGCCAGGAAGGCAGGAAGTCCAGGAAAAATGAGGCGAGCAGCGTGATGGCAGCGAGATTCCCCGCCATAGTTTCTTTGTTGCTGACAGCAGTGTTTCTGATTGTCTTCCTGCCGCACGAGGGGTCTCCCCGCCAGAAAGAGCCGATGAAGATCGGCGTCTCCTCGATGATCACCCCGGTCGATACGGTCAAGTACTACCAGGAAATCATCGATTACATAGGCGAGCAGATCAGGAAGCCGGTGCGGATGGTGCACCGCCGCACGTATGGCGAGATGGATGCGCTGATCGAGCGGGGCGACGTGAAGATCGCTTTTGTCTGTTCCGCCTCATATGTCATGAACCGGAAGGACTTCGGCGTAGAGCTTCTGGCAGCGCCGAGCGTCAACGGCAAGGCGGTCTACCATTCCTATATAATCGCCCATAAGGACAGCGCCCTGCGCTCGTTCACCGGGCTCAAGGGCAAGACCTTCGCCTTTACCGACCCCAAATCCAACTCGGGATATCTCTATCCCGTCTACCTGCTGAAAACCATGGGCACGGCCCCCGAAAAGTTCTTCAAAAAATACAACTACAGCTACAGCCACAATAAGTCGGTCGAGCTCGTCGCAAAAAAGCTGGCGGATGCCGCCGCGGTCGACAGCCTTGTCTATGACTACATGCTGAAAAAGGGGTCTCCCTACGCACAACAGGTAAGAGTCATCAAACGCTCTCCTCCCTACGGCATCCCGCCCGTCGTCGTCTCCCGCGACATCGACCCTGCGTTGAAAGAAAAGATACGGAACGTCCTGCTGACCATGCACAAGACGCCGAAGGGGAAGGCGATTCTCGACGCGATGATGATAGACGGGTTCGTGAAGATGGCGGACAGCGCCTACGACTCGATCCGGAAGATGGAGCGAGCCCTTGCCGCCGATGCGAATGATACGCTGCGGATGAGCAGCTCCCGGACGATCCGCTTCGGGGTGATCCCGAGGGATAACCCCCGCATCCTCTATGAGAAATATCAGCCCCTGCTCGATTATCTTGCGAAGAGAACTCCCCATATCTATGAGCTCGTTCTCAAGAGGACCTACGAGGAGACGGTGCAGGGGCTCGGTAATGGGGAGATCGACGTGGCCCTGCTCGGCCCGCTCACCTACCTCGAAGCCCGCGCACGGTACGGCGTCTCGTGCATCCTGAGACCGAAGGGCATCGACGGCAGCGCAACCTACAGGAGCGTCATTGTCACGAAAAAGGACGCCGATATAGCTGCCATCTCCGAACTGAAGGGCAAGCGGGTTGCCTTTGCCGCTGTCAAGTCGACCTCGGGCAATCTTATTCCCCGCTATCTTCTTGCGAATTCGGGGATACACCTCAAGGATCTCGAACGCTACACCAACTTCGACTACCACGACTCCGTGGTCAAGGCGGTGTTGAAAGGGCAATACCATGCCGGCTCGGTGAGGGATTCGGTTGCGCAGAAATATGCGAAGCTCGGCATTAAAGCAATAGCCGAGTCCGAAACCGTGCCGACGGGGCCGCTCGTTGCAGGACCTGCAGCGCCGTTGCAGGCCATCGGCGCTATCAAGACAGCGCTGCTCGAGCTCGATCCGCGCAACAGCCGCCACAAGGCGATAACGGACCGGCTCGATGATGACCTGAGATACGGCTTTGTCGAAGCCTCGGATAACGACTATCTGGGGATACGGGAGCGGATCAATGCGATTCCCCAATCGTGCGGAAGAAGCTGCCATCCGAACGTGCGGCTATGAATCCTGTTGCTGCTGCGGCGAAAGACACCGGGAGCGTCTTCAGACGCCGCCTCGGCCGGCTTACGCTCCAGTCGAAGTTCATTCTGATCACCGCGGTCGCGATCATCCTGTTCATGACCGTTATGGGATATGTGGCGGTCGAGAGGGAAAAATATCTCATGTACGCGGAGATCGAGAAGAAGGGACGGCTGCTCGGCGAGACCCTCGCCATCCCCATTATCAACGACCTCATCTACGAGAAGCTGGGGCTCGTCGAGGAGGGCGGGTTGATCGACAACTACCTTATGGAGATATTCAGCCGGAAGGATGCGGACCTGCTGTATATCGCGATCCTCGACGAGGAGGGAAAGGTGATCTCCCATAACGATATTACCGAATACGGCAAGCGCTATACCGACAGCCTTACGAGGAAGGCGGTGCAGGCAAGCCGGATCGTCGTACAGCAGTCTTCCGCAAAGGGCCATGACGCCCTCGATTTCGGCGTCCCCCTGCTGATCGGCAATAAGCGGTGGGGCACCCTGAAATTCGGTCTCTCCCTTGAGGCGGTGGAGCAGGAGATCGCGGGTATGGTGAGGACTATCGTCGTCGTCACGCTCGTCCTGATCGGGACCGGTTTTGCAATGATCCTTCTTCTGAGCAGGCGTTTTATAAGGCCCATAACCCACCTTGCGAGCACGATGGAGAGGACAGGAGCCGATTTCCTTGACGCCAAGGTCGAAGTAAAGGGGCATGACGAGCTCGCCGTGCTCGGCGAGCGGTTCAACAGCATGATCGAGAGAATAAAGCAGGCGAACGAAGAGCTTAAAAAGGCGCACGAGAAGATGGTCCAGTCCGAAAAGCTCGCCTCCCTCGGCATTCTCGCTTCAGGGGTCGCGCATGAGATCAACAACCCCCTTGGCGGGCTCTTCAATTGCCTCGGTATACTCAAACAGAACGATAATCCGGCGTTCAGGGAGAAGTACCTCGGCCTTATCAACGAGGGGCTCGGAAGAATAGAGAGCACGGTTAACAAGCTGCTCTGGATGTCGAGGAAAGCGGAGCATGCCCCCGTTGCTGTTGCCATGAGGAACGCCGTGGAGAGTGTTTATTCCTTCATTGAGTACAAGCTGATAAAGGGCCGGGTTGTCTTTGTCAATGAGGTGCCCGCCGACCTGCACTTCCTGTTCGATATGCACGACCTGCAGCAGCTGCTGCTCAATCTCTTCATCAATGCCGTCCATGCCATGGAGCAGGGGGGCACGCTCACGGTCAGGGGCCGCAGGGACAGCGGAGCAGTTACGATAGAGGTCATCGACACCGGCTGCGGCATCGCCCGGGAGCATCTCGGCAGGATATTCGATCCCTTCTTCACGACCAAGCCCCCCGGCGAGGGCACGGGGCTCGGCCTCTGGCTGACCTACGAGATCGTCAGGAACTACAAGGGAGACATCTCCGTCGAGAGCGAAGTCGGCAAAGGCAGCACGTTTACCGTACGTATTCCGGAGCAGACGCCGCTATGAAGAAGACGGTTTTTCTCATTGAGGACGACAAATTGATGAGGGTTACGCTTGAGGATGCCCTCAGGGCGGCAGGCTATGAGGTCGCGTCCTTCGATGCCGGGACCCCGGCGTTGCATGCGTTTAAGGACGCCCCCTGCGATATCGTCATTACCGACGTCAGGCTGCCGGACCTCGATGGCCTCGATGTCCTCAAGGAGGTTACGGAGACGAGCAGGGTTCAGGTCATCATCATGACCGCCTTCGGGACCATCAAAGACGCCGTTGAAGCGATGAAGCTCGGCGCCTTCGATTATATAACGAAGCCCTTCTCTCTCGATGAATTCCTGCTGATCATCGAGCGGGCGCTGGAGGTGCAGCGGCTCAGGGAGGAGAACATACGGCTGAAGAGGGATATCAGCCGCTGCTACCGCTCCCCGAACATAATCGGTGAGAGTGAGGCGATGAAGAGAGTCCTCTCGCTCATCGATAGGGTCGCTGCCGCCGACTCGACCGTGCTCATCCTCGGCGAAAGCGGGACCGGTAAGGAGCTGGTGGCAACGACGATCCACTACCAGAGCGCGCGGAAAGACGGACCGCTCATAAAGGTCAACTGCGCAGCCCTCCCGGAAGGCCTTATCGAGAGCGAGCTGTTCGGGCACGAGAAGGGCGCGTTTACCGGCGCGATCAGGAAGAAGCCGGGCAGATTCGAGCTCGCCGGCGGCGGCACCATCTTTCTCGACGAGGTCGGCGACCTTCCGCCTGCCGCACAATCGAAGCTCTTGCGGGTGCTGCAGGAGAAGTCGGTCGAGAGGATCGGCGGTACCGAAACGGTCACCGTGGACGTGAGGGTGATTGCCGCGACGAACAAGAATCTCGAGGAGGAGGTGAAGAGCGGGCGGTTCAGGGAGGACCTCTACTACCGGCTCAATGTGATACCCGTAACCATTCCTCCGTTGCGGGAGCGGCGGGAGGATATTCCTTATCTCATCGACCATTTCATGAATCAATGCAAAAGCAGGCGGCGGAGCCCCGTCCGCTTTTCAAAGGACGCGCTCGATGCGCTCATGAGCTATGATTACCCGGGCAATATACGGGAGCTCGAAAACATTCTCGAGCGGTGCATTACCCTGTCGGCTTCCGATACCATCGGGAAGGAGGACCTGCCCGCTCCTCTCGTGAAGGGCGCTCATCCCCAGAGGCGCCTTGCTCTCTCAGCAGTGACTGCCGGGGCTGAAAAGGAGCATATCAGCAGGGTGTTGAGGGAAGCGGGAGGAAATAGGACCAGGGCGGCCGAGATGCTCGGCATCAGCAGAAAGACCCTCTGGGAAAAGATGAACGCCTACGAGTTGAGCTGATAGAGGAGCGCCCCTCCCCTCAGGGCGCGCTTGGACGTACGATACACCCGATCACTCCCTTTCATCTGCCCGCCGTTGCACCTTTGCCCCTGTCTGCCTTATCATGATTGCCCAAAAATGTTACTTTTTTGTAACAATTCGGGCTTTGTCCCTGCATAGGCTGTTTCTGATTGAAAAATAACGGTAAAACGTATTCAGTGTAATGATGTTGTTACGTTTGGGTAACAGAATGTTTTTCTAAAGCAAACAATATCAATAGCTTATAGAGGGCATGAATATTGTTTAAGTTTATAGGGTTTATTTCGATCTTAACCATATGTGAAAGGAAAGAAGAGTTGCAGATCGGGCATGGCACGAGGCGATGCCCGGAGCGCATCACTAATCACGATTGGAGGGAATGATGAAGATCAAGAGAAGGGATTTTCTCAAGGCGGGTGCTGCTCTCGGAGCAGTCGCTGCAGTAGGCGCGCCGACGTTGAACGCCTTTGCAAAAGCCCCTGAAGGCAAGGCGGCCGTGGGCGAGGAGCCGGGCAGATGGATACCCTCGACCTGCCAGGGCTGTACCCAGTGGTGTCCGGTTGAGTTCTTCGTCCAGAACGGAAGGGCGGTCAAGGTGCGCGGCAACCAGCTGAGCAAGGCGAACAACGGCTACTGCTGTCCGAGGGGGCACCTCATGCTCCAGCAGCTCTACGATCCCGACCGGATCAAGGTGCCGATGAAGAGGACCAACCCGCAGAAGGGCAGAGGCGTCGATCCGAAGTTCGTCCCGATCACCTGGGACGAGGCCCTGGATACCATAGCGGATAAGATGATGGAGCTCAGGAAGAACAGCGAGCCCCATAAATTCATGTACGTGAGGGGCCGCTACTCGCCGACTTCCACCGATATCGCCTACGGCACCGTGGGCAAGGTCTTCGGCTCCCCGAACAGTTTCTCCCACAGCGCGATCTGTGCCGAGGCCGAAAAGATGGGCCCCGGGTACACGGAGGGCTTTTTCGGCTATCGTGATTACGATCTGGCCCGGACGAAGTACCTCATGATCTGGGGGTGCGACCCCCTCAGCTCGAACCGGCAGGTGCCGAATACCATCAACAAGTTCGGCGACCTCCTCGACAGGGCCACGGTAGCGGTGGTCGATCCGCGGCTCTCGGCCTCGGCTGCGAAGGCCCATGAGTGGCTCCCGATCAAACCGGGAGAGGACGGCGCCCTCGCAACAGCCATCGCGCATGTGCTGCTCACCGAGGGGCTCTGGCACAGGGAGTTCGTCGGCGACTTCAAGGACAAGAAGAACCTCTTCAAGGCGGGGAAGACCGTCGATGAGTCGGCGTTCGAGGAGAAATATACGCATGGCCTGGTGAAGTGGTGGAATATCGAGCTCAAGGACAGGACGCCCGCGTGGGCCGCAAAGGTGACCTTGATTCCCGAAGAGCAGATCATAAGGGTCGCGAAGGGCATGGGCAAGGCGGCGCCGAACGTCGCTGTCTGGCTCGGCCCGGGTGCGGCGATGTTCCCGCGGGGCACCTACGCCTCGATGGCGGTGCACGCGCTCAACGGGCTCCTCGGCTCCGTGGACAACGAAGGCGGCACCCTGAGAGCGGTCAAGGTGCCTTCCAACAAGTTCCCCAAATTCGATGCGTATCTCGACGAGACCGCGAAGAAGTTCGGCAAAGAGAAGAAGATCGACGGACGGGGCAGCAAGGATATGCCCGCCATGATGGGCGCGAAGCCGGGCAACGGCGTGGTCACCAACAATATCGCCAACAGCCTTCTGGCGGGCAAGCCCTACGATATCAAGATGGCGATTATGACCTGGAACAACTTCAACTTCTCCTGCACCGGCGCCGACCGGTGGGACAAGGCCATGGCGAAGATGCCTTTCTTCGTCCACGTTGTCACCAACCCGTCGGAGATGAGCCAGTTCGCCGACCTCATCCTGCCCTCGACCTTTGCGCCTGCGGAGAAACTTTCCGTTATCACGAACATGGCGAATCTCCACGCCCATATGTCGATACAGCAGCCGGTGGTGAAGAGGATGTGGGACACGAAAGACGACGAGACCGAGATCATGTGGCTGCTCGCCGAGAAGCTGAAGGCGAAGGGCTTCCCGAACCTTTATGACTACTTCTCGAAGGAGTTCAAGGACCCCGAGACCGGCGCGACGCCGGCCGATGCAAAACAGTTCGCCGAAATTGCCGCAAAGATCAGCAGCAGCGCGGTCTGGAAGCCGAAGGAGCCCCTCAAGGGCGACAGGATCGATGGCTGGGAGGATTTCAAGAAGAAAGGCATCTACAACACCGAACCGTACCAGTTCAGGAAGCTCTGGGGCAAGTTCGGGAAAGAGGTGGAGAAGGACGGCAAGAAGACGATAGAGGGTACGGTCACCTTCAAGTTCGAGTTCTACAGCGAGACCCTGAAGAAGGCCCTTGCCGAGCACGCCGAAAAGCACAAGACTACCATCGACGAGGTGCTCCAGACATGCAACTACATCGCCCGGGGCGAGCAGGCCTTCGTTCCCCATTATGAGCCGCCCAGGAGGTGGGGCGACGAGAAAGAGTATCCCTTCACCTTTATCGATTACAAATCGAGGCTCAACAGGGAGGGGAGAAGCCAGAACGCGACCTGGTACCAGGAGTTCAAGAAGGTCGATGTGGGCGATGTGAGCTGGGATGACGTGGTGAAGATCAACCCTGCCGACGCCAAGAGGCTGGGGATAAAGAACGGCGATACGGTGAAGCTCACCTCCCCGACGGGCAGCATCGTCGCTACGGCGCGGCTCTGGGAGGGTGTCCGCCCGGGGACCGTGGCAAAATGCTACGGCCAGGGCCACTGGGCGTACGGCCGCGTTGCCGCCAAGGACTACCATGCGTTCACGCCCCGCGGAGGCAACAACAACGAGCTCATGCCCGACGACTACGACCGCCTGAGCGGAAGCACGGCGCGGAACGGCGGCTTCACCGGCGTCAGGATCGAAAAGGTATAGGGAAGGAGGAGACGATAGATGCCTAGATACGGAATGGTAATCGATCTGCAGAAGTGTGTCGGCTGCGGCGCCTGCGCCGTGGCCTGCAAAACCGAGAACAACACCCAGGACAGGGCAAAGGGACAGACCTTCAACTGGGCCGACTTTATCATGAAGGAAGAGGGGAAGTTTCCCAACGTGAAGTTTACGGCGATGCCGGTGCTCTGCAACCACTGTACTGACGCGCCGTGCGTCAAGGCATGCCCGGTCACGCCGAAAGCCATGTTCAAGACAAAAGAGGGCATCACCATGCACAACGACGAGCGCTGCATCGGCTGCCGCAGGTGCCAGAGGGCATGCCCCTACAGCTCGGAGAATGTGGAAAAGAGCGCTGCGGCCTACAGCGTCATCAGCTTCAACGATTTCTCCGATGAGGTGCACCCAATGTACAGGGATGGCAAAGAGCTGATCAAGGGCTGCACCGCCTCCGGAGCTGAAGTAGCGAAGGCAGCAGGGGAGGTGCCGCCGTACCGTACGCTTTATAAACACCCCGACTACGACAGCGTCCGGAGAAAAGGGGTCGTGGAAAAGTGCATCTTCTGCGAGCACCGGGTGAAGAACGGCGAACTGCCCTACTGTGTTGTCTCCTGCCCTGCAAAGGCGAGGATATTCGGCGACCTCGACGATAAGAGCAGCGAGGCTGGCAGGCTGCTGCAGAAGCATAGGGCGGTTGCCCTGAAGAACAATAAAGGCGAGCGCCTGAAGAGCGGCGAAAAGGGCACGAGGCCCAACATCTACTACATCAGGAGCTTCAGGGCCGAAGCGAAAAGAGCATAATCGCGAATCCGGGGAGCGGGTCGGCGCCGCTGCAGCCCCGCTCCCCGGATTCTCTGAGAGAGGGATCGTGAAAAAAACGCGTGCGCGAGGTGTCCATGGGTGATGAGGAATTCATCATGCAAGAGAGGGGGAGGCGCGACTGTTATCGGCTGCTCGCGGCCTGTTTCTATCAGCCGTCAAAGGAGCTCTTCCTGCAGGAGGATCTTTTTACTACGCTTGCCGGGCTTTTGAACCGGATCTGCCCTCAGGCAGCCGTGCATGCTGCTGCCATGGGCGAAGCGTTTGCACGGTATGACCACGGGGAGCTGCTGGTCGAGTATGCGCGGCTCTTTATCGGGCCGTATGGATTGCAGGCCCCCCCTTACGGTTCAGTGTATCTGGATGAAGGGAAGGGCGTGATGACCGATTCCACAGTCGAAGCGGTCAGGATGTATCGGACGGAAGGGCTCTCCATGGATGAGGACTTCAAGGAGCTGCCCGATCACCTTACTGTTCAGCTCGAATTCATGTATTATCTTGCCTTTAACGAGGTGAGGGCTTTGGAGAATGCCGAGACCGGGACCGCCCGGCAGTTCTCGGAGAAACAGCAGCGCTTTCTGAAAAGATTTCTCGGCGCGTGGGTTCCCCGCTTTTGCGGGCGCATAAAGGATGGCACGGAGAATACCTTCTATCGTTCCCTTGCCGAGTGCCTGGCCGTTTTTATCGAACATGAGCTCAGGGTAAGCACTGCGCCGGAGGCGTTAAAGTCGTAGAGAGGCAAACGGTGCTCAAGGAAAAAGTGTTTGACAGCGTAGTGAATGGTGAGAGCCGCATCGCGGTCGACCGGTCACGGTGCTTGAGAATGCGCTTCAACGAGTGCTCGTGCAGCCGGTGCAGCGAACAGTGCCGTTCCGGGGCGCTGGTCATAGGTGACGCCCTCCGGGTGAAGGAGCGTGCGTGCACGGGATGCATGCTCTGTGCGGCGGCGTGCCCTTCGGACTGCTTTACCGTAACCGGCCTCGATTTTTACTCGCTCGTGAACAGGCTCAGGAAAATACCGGTTCCTGTCCTGGGCTGTAAGGCGCGGCCCGATCTCCCTGCCCATGAGAGGACCTTCTGCATGGGTTTTTTATCGGAGGAGCATCTGATCGCCCTTGCAGTGTTCATGAAGGCGCCGCTCCAGATCAATCTCACCGGGTGCGCGGCATGCGGGAACGGCTTCATACGTGCGGCGCTGAAGGGGAGACTGCAGGCTGTCCGTGAAAGGACATCGCTCGTTCTTATGGATAAGATCGTGCTGGTCGGCGATGCCGCGCTCCTGGAGTACCGGGAGGTATCCTATGACCGCCGGGGATTCTTCAGGGCGCTGAGGGATCTTACCTTCGTGCATGCTGCCGGGCTTTTCGAAGAGGAAGCGGCAGGAGGCAGCGAGCAGGCATATTCGGCCAAAGCGGTGCCCCTCAAACGGGAAATGCTGAACAGGGCGGTGGGCGTGCTTCCCGAAGAGCACGCCCGGGAGGTGCTGAACGCGTATTACTATTCGGTTCTGATCGGCGACAGCTGCACGAAGTGCTTCGCCTGCGTAGGGATGTGTCCGACCGGAGCCTTGAGGAGTGCATCGGGACGACCCGGCCCGGCCCTGATTTTCACCAGCGCTCTCTGCAGCGGCTGCGGGCTGTGCGAAGCGTTCTGCTCTTGCGGCGCGCTTCACGTTGCACGGGGATTCAACCGCCGGGGCACCTCTGCCCCTGGAGAAACAGGCTCTTAACGCCGCGCCCTCTTTATTGCAATTCCCTTTTTCAGCATAGTACAATCGAGGGAATAAACAGCGGCAAGGAGCGTCATGGGAATTCTCGATTGCATCGGCAGTACCCCGCTCGTCAGCATAGAGGGCATGAACCCCAATCCGAAGGTCAGGCTCTTCGCCAAACTGGAAGGGAACAACCCCGGGGGGTCGGTAAAGGACCGCGTAGCCCTGTATATGGTCGAGGCCGCGGAGCGCGAAGGAAGGCTCACGCGCGACAAGATAATCCTCGAGGCCACCTCGGGCAATACCGGGATCGGGCTCGCGATGATCGCCGCGGCGAAGCGGTACCGGGTCAAGCTGACGATGCCGGCCTGCGTCAGCGTCGAGCGGCGGAAGGCGCTCGAGGCCTTCGGCGCAGAGCTCATCCTGAGCCCGTCCGAGGAGGGCACCGACGGCGCGATCCGGCTTGCGCACAAGATACTCGCCGAGGCGCCCGACCGCTACTTCATGCCCAACCAGTTCGACAATCCTGCGAACATCCAGGCGCACTACGAGACGACGGGGAGAGAGATATGGGAGCAGACCGGGGGCGGCGTTACCCACTTCATCGCAGGGATGGGCACGACCGGCACCCTGATGGGCGCCGGCAAGCGGCTCAAGGAATATAATCCGGGTGTTGCGATCGTCGGCGTCGAGCCGGTCAAGGGGCACCGGATCCAGGGGTTGAAAAATATGTCCGAAGCGATCGTGCCGAAGATCTTCGCTCCGCTGCAGCTCGACGAGCGGCATGTGGTGAACGACGAGGAGGCCTTCGATGCCACGCGGATGCTCGCGATCAAGGAGGGCATCTTCGTCGGCATGTCGAGCGGCGCTGCAATGCATATCGCCCAGAAGCGCTCGAGCGAGCTGCGGGAGGGTGTGATCGTCGTCCTCTTTCCCGACCGCGGGGACCGGTATCTCTCGACGGCCCTGTTCACGTCGGTCTGCGGCAAGTGTCCTCCCTGAGAGCGGGCTGATTCTCTTCTTTACTGCGGCGCAGGACGTCTCCCCATAAAAAAGCAGACCCCTGAGGGGTCTGCTTCGGTTCAACAGATTGTGGCGATTTCTGGCGAGGATGAGGCGGCGTATCAGCTCTTCGTTACATTCGCCGCCTTGGGGCCCTTGGGACCGTCGATGACTTCGAAGCTCACCGTCTGGCCCTCGGCAAGGGATTTGAATCCATTGCCCTGAATCGCCGAGTAGTGGACAAATACATCGGCGCCGTTGTCACTGGTGATGAATCCGTACCCCTTGGCATCGTTGAACCACTTCACCGTCCCGTTCATCATACTGCACTTCCTCCTTGCTGACATGAGTTCTTAGGATTGCAGAGCTGCACCCCTACTGCCGCAAGGCTGAAAACCCTGCGGTAAACGATAAAGACTCTGAGTTTCAGATAAAGTATTGCACAAAAAAAAGGGGAGGTCAAGAAATTTTCGAGAAATTTTTCGAAGAGGGGTAACGGCGGTGCGGCGGCTGTTTTGAGGGCGGTTAGCGAACGAAAATGAGCTGCAGATCCATGACATTGGTGCCGGTCGGCCCGGTGATGAGCAGCTCCCCGGTCGTCTTGAAGAACGTATAGGAATTGTTGTTCCCGAGGAAGGTCCCGGCGTCGAGCCCTGCGGACAGCCCCCTCGACACGGTGGCGCCGTCGACGACCGCTCCGGCAGCATCGGTCGGGCCGTCGGTGCCGTCCGTCCCGGCCGAAAGGAGCGTAATGCCCTCGACGCCCGCGACCTCGATGGCAAAGGCGAGGGCGAGCTCCGTGTTCCTGCCGCCGCGGCCGCTGCCGGTGACGGTCACCGTTGTTTCGCCGCCCGAGATCAGGCAGAGCGGACAGTCCGCGCCGCTGCGGCGCAGGGACGCCTGCGCTTCCCGCGCTGCTCTCGCGAGCCGGCGGCCCGCCTCCCGCGCCTCGCCCGAGAGCTCCGAAGAGAGGAGGGCGGTCTCGAGGGAGAGCGCGGCGGCTTTTTCCGCGACGGCGTCGAGGGCTTTTTTATTGCTGCCGATGACGATATTCTCGACGCGCCCGAACAGGGGATTTCCCGCTTTCGGTGTTTCGGGCCAGATCCCCGACACCCCGCGGTAGATGATCTCGAGCGCCACCTGCGGCGACCGCTCCATGAGCATGTATTTGTCCAGCACCGCGAGGGCATCCTGGTAGATCGTGGGGTCGGGAGCGGTCGGACCCGAGGCGATGACATCGAGCTTGTCGCCGATGACGTCGGAGAGGATGAGGGTTACGACCCGGGCCGGCGCAGCGAGCTCGGCGAGACGGCCGCCCTTTACGCGCGAGAGATGCTTCCTGACGGTATTGAGCTCGTCGATGGTTGCGCCGGCCTTGAGCAGCAGGTCGGTGACCGCCTGTTTCTCGGCGAGCCCCATTCCGTCGTAGGGCGCGACGCAGAGCGCCGAGCCGCCGCCCGAGATGAGGCAGAGGACGAGCGTCCTTTCATCGGCCCGCTGGAGCAGGGAGATGATCTCCTCGGCGCCGCGGACGCCGTTTTCGTCCGGGACCGGGTGGCCCGCCTCGAAGACCCGGATCCCCCCTGGCCCGATCCCCCCTGGCCCGATCCCCCCTGGCCCGATCCCCCCTGGCCCGATCCCCCCTGGTATGAACGGGGCGAGGCAGTGGCCGTACTTGGTGATGACCACGCCGTCGGTGATGAGGCCGGGGAGCATATCCTCGACAGCCTTTGCCATGGGACAGGACGCCTTGCCGAAACCGATCACCACCAGCCGCTCGAACCCGCCGCCGTTGTATGCAGCGCGCAGGGTCGCTTCGTACCGGCGCACCGCCTCGTACGGATCGACCGCATGCAGCGCTGCATGGAAGAGATCGGCAAGGATGTCCCGCGGCGGGCGATGGGTCATGACTCAATTATACACGCAACGGCGCCGCACATGACAGGAGCCAATTGCACTATTTCATCGTTTTGCTATACTTTTAATATGTCTATCGAGACGGTCTCTTTTCTCGAGGTCAAACCTCCGGGACTCCATATATTCAGCAAATTTCCCATTCCGCGGCTCGGCGCTGTCCTGCTGGCGACACTCCTGCGCAACGAGGGGTACACGGTGAAGGTATTCGTCGAGGACATCGCGGAACCGGACTGGGCCTTCATTCACCGCTCCGACCTCGTCTGCATATCGACGATCACCTCTACCGCCCCGCGTGCATACCGCATCGCCGACAGCATACGGGAGCGGGGCATCCCGGTTGTCATGGGAGGGCCGCATCCCTCGTTCATGCAGGAGGAGGCGCTCCGGCACGCCGACTGCGTGGTGCGGGGCGAGGGCGATGAAACGCTCCCGGAGCTGCTCGCGTTCTTCGAGAACGGTACGCCCGCGCTCGACGCCATTCACGGCATAGCATACAAGGACGCTTCGGGGAGGGTGGTGGAGACGCCGCCGCGCCCCCTGCTCGCGGATTTGAACAGCCTGCCCGCGCCCGACCTCTCGCTCATCCATGGATGGAAGCCCACGCATATCTACCCGCTGTCGACGTCGCGGGGATGCCCTTTCAGCTGTACCTTCTGCTCGGTGATACAGATGTTCGGCAGGAAATACCGGTTCAGGTCCATCGAGAAGACACTGGAGGATATCCGCGGCGCGGTGGAGCGGAGCAGGGCGACCCTCTTTTTCGTGGACGATAACTTCGCCGCCCACAGACCGAGGGCAAAGGCGATACTGAAGGGAATGATCGCGGGGGGGCTGCGTCATGACTGGTCGGCGCAGGTGCGCACCGATGTCGCAAAGGATCACGAGCTCCTGCGCCTGATGGCCGACTCGGGATGCCACACCCTCTATATCGGGTTCGAGTCGGTCAACCCCCGGACGCTCGCCCTTTACGACAAGCGGCAGACCCTCGATGAGATCGTGTCCTGCATAAAGGCGGTCAGGTCGCACGGTATCGCCATCCATGGCATGTTCGTGCTCGGCGCGGATACGGACACGGCGGAGACGATCGGGCATACGGTACAGTTCGCCGTCGATCTCGGGATCGATACGGTGCAGTTCATGCCGCTCACCCCCGTGCCCGGGACGCCGGTTTTCGAGGAGATGGCGCGGACCGGCAGGCTCCTGCATACCGACTGGAGCAAGTACGATATGCATCATGTCGTCTTCCTCCCCGCGCAGATGCGGCCCGAAACGCTCCAGATAGAGTCGTTGCGGGCCATGGAGCGGTTCTATTCATGGGGCTATATCCTGCGGCGCCTGGCCCGCCTGGACCTCCACTATACGATTCTGGGGCTTTACGGCAATCGCGCGGTGAAGCGCGCGATGGAGGCGGCCCGGTCGTATATCGAGCATCTCCGGACCGTTCCCCCGCCGCTCACGGCGTGCAGCGAGTAATTGACCGGCACTGCAACATGCTCTTCGCACGAGGAGAGGGCCATGACGGATTTCTACCAGACGGGCGTCGTCGCCACCTTCCACCGGCTCGGTGCGGTCGCTCTCGAGCGCATCGAATCGGAGCTGGCGTGGCATTGCCGGGAACGGCCGATCGCCCTGGTGCTGCCTTCTCTCTACAGCGAGCTGCAGGGAGAGGCGCTCAAGGGGATACTCAGGGAGCTCCCCTCGGCCGGCTACATCAAGGAGATCATCGTCACTCTCGGGCCGGCAACGGAGGAGGAGTTCACCCATGCGCAGCAGTTCTTCTCCGATCTTCCCCAGAAGACGCGGATCATCTGGAACACGGGACCGAGGATCGATGCGGTCTACAAGGCGATAGAGTCCGAGGGGCTGCCTACGGGAGAGCACGGCAAAGGACGCTCGGTATGGATGGCCTGCGGCTACGTGCTTTCGCAGCAGGAGTTCCATGCCGTCGCCTTCCACGACTGCGACATTCTTACCTATGACCGGAACCTGCTCGCCCGCCTCTGTTACCCGGTGGTCAATCCCAACCTCGATTACGATTTCTGCAAAGGATATTACAGCAGGGTTACGGACCGGATGCACGGCAGGATGACACGGCTTCTCGTGACCCCGCTCGTACGCTCCCTCCAGAAGATCTTCGGCCACCATCCCCTCCTCGTCTTTTTCGACAGCTTCCGCTATCCCCTCGCCGGGGAGTTCTCCATGGACAGCAACCTGGCGCGGGTCAGCAAATTCCCCGGGGACTGGGGGCTCGAAATGGGCGTGCTCGCCGAGGTCTACCGGAATACCTCGATCCGGAGGGTCTGCCAGGCCGATCTCGCGGAGAACTACGAGCACAAGCACCAGAAGCTCTCGCCCGAGGACGAGACGCAGGGACTCCACAAGATGGCGGTCGATATCTGCAAATCCGTCTTCAGGACGCTCGCCGCAGAGGGGCTCGTCTTCTCCGAGGGACTGTTCAAGACCCTGCTCGCCACCTACGCCACGACAGCGCAGGACATGCTCAAGCGCTATGAAGACGACGCCGCGATAAACGGGCTGTTCTTCGACCGGCACCAGGAGAGCCTCGCGGTGGAGACCTTTACCAAGGGGATAAAGAAAGCGGCGAGGATCATCATGGATGACCCTCTCGGCGTTCCGCTCATTTCGAGCTGGGACAGGGTGACTGCGGCCATCCCCGATATCCTCTACCGGCTCAAGCGGGCGGTAGAGGAGGATAATGCGGCCGTCGCACTTGCTACAGAACAGCTTGCCTCCAGGAGGTAGGGCATGGAGACCGCAACCAAACCCTTCGAGTTCAGGCAGTGCATTACCATCCTGAAAGCAACCGGGAGGAAGGCGAAGAACCTCCGGGAGCTGCGGGACGTACTCGCCGTGATCAACACCGAATCCATATTCCATCACGTGTACCAGTATTTCCTGAAAGGCCACATCCTCGAATATACGAACGACTTCGCCCAGTGGGCGGGGATAGTCCTGGAAGAGCGGGCGCTCTCGGAGCAGCTCTCGAATATCGACCCGTTCGCCTTCGACACCACCGATGCGCTCCGTCATGAACTGGTGGAGGTCGTCGATCGCTATCTCCGTACGTTCCCGGACCCCGGCGACGTGCTGCCGGGAGAGGAGTTTTTCTTCAACCAGACCGTCACCCTCATCTTCCCGTCAGATATACGGGCGAAGAACCTCGCCGAGTTCCTCATCGCCATGCGCTACATCGACGGCAGCTCCATCTACTACCACTTCTACGAGGCGAGGACGCGTCTCGGCAGCAGGATGGACGACTTCGCGAAGTGGTTCGAGGAGGTCCTGGGCAAGCAGGAACTCGCGCAGCGGCTGCGCTCCGTCGACCTCTTCATGCACTCCATCGAGGGGATACGGGAGCACATCATCGAGGCGGTCGAGGAAGAGGTCAGGAGAGGCATGTACGGAGCGCTGAAGGAGACCCCTGCGCTTGCCCGGTAAGCGCGGGATAGGGGGCACGACAAAGGAGGGATTACCATGCTTGACCAGTATGCCGGCATAGCGCCCAAGGCTGACCTGATGCTCCTCGAGCAGCTCGGGGAGGAGCTGCAGGGCAGGTCGTTCCTGCATGTCAACTCGACCCGCGCCGGCGGCGGCGTCGCCGAGATACTGCAGCGGATGCTCCCGATCCTCACTGCCATCGGCATCGACGCCCGCTGGGAGGTGATCGAGGGCGACGCGAGCTTCTTCGATATGACCAAGAAGATGCATAACGCCCTTCAGGGCACCCCCGAGACGATAACGGGGACCATGTGGGAGCACTACGCCGATGTCAACAGGAGGAACGCGGAACGGCTCGACCTCGACGCCGATGCCGTCATCATCCACGATCCGCAACCGGCGGCATTCATCGATTTCAAGCGGGAGGGGTGGTGGATCTGGCGGTGCCATATCGATGTGTCGAACCCGGTGCGCGAGGTTGTGGACGGCATCGTCCGCTACGCGCGGCGGTACGACGCCGCGGTCTTTTCGGTCGCGCGGTTCGCATGGGCGATGGGCACCGATGAGTTCATCATTCCGCCGTCCATCGACCCTCTCAGCGATAAGAACAGGGAGATGGACGCCACCGAGATCCGCCTGGTCCTCGACCGGCTCGGGATACCCACGGACCGTCCGATCGTCCTGCAGGTCTCCCGCTTCGACAGGTTCAAGGACCCGATCGGCGTGATTCAGGCCTACCGCATGGTCAAGAAATACAACGACTGCATCCTCGTCCTCGCCGGCAGCCCCGCCACGGACGACCCCGAAGGAGAGGTGGTGCTCAACGAGGTGAGGGAGTATGCTGCGGACGACCCGGACATTTATATCCTGCTCCTGCCTCCCTTCAGCGACCTCGATATCAACGCGCTGCAGCGCAGCGCCACCGTCATCCTCCAGAAGTCGCTCAAGGAGGGGTTCGGCCTGACGGTCTCGGAAGCGATGTGGAAGGGGAAGCCGATCATCGGCGGCGCGGTGGGCGGCATTCCGCTCCAGATCGTCCACGGCGTCACCGGGTTCCTCGTCCATTCGGTCGAAGGCGCCGCTTTCCGGATACGGCAGTTCCTGAACAACCCGGCAATGGCGCGGCGCATGGGCGAGCGGAGCAGGGAGTATGTGCGCGAGAATTTCCTCATAACGCGCCAGACACGGGACTATCTTTCGGTGTGGTATACGCTCGAAGCGGGAAGAAAGACGGTCATCGAGGTCTGACATCCGCGCGTTTCCGTCTCATCATACGGGAGGGATGACTATCGCTACGCCGGATCCGTACGAAACGAGAATACCCGTCTCAACCTATCGGCTCCAGTTCAACTATCAATTCACGTTCGCCGACGCGCGGAAGATCGTCGGGTACCTCTACGACCTCGGCATCAGCGATATCTACGCCTCTCCTTACTTCAAAGCGAAGAAGGGGAGCCTCCACGGCTACGATATCGTCGATCCCAATACGCTGAATCCCGAGATCGGCACCGGGGAGGAGTACGACGAGCTCGTCCGGGCCCTGCAGGAGCGCGGGATGGGCCAACTCCTCGACATCGTTCCCAATCACATGTGCGTCACCGGCGAGGAGAACGCATGGTGGATGGATATCCTCGAGAACGGCCCGAGCTCGCGCTATGCGGAGTTCTACGATATCGACTGGAACCCCGTAAAAAAGGAGCTTTACCGCAAGGTCCTCCTGCCCTTCCTGGGAGATCAGTACGGGAGGGTCCTCGAACGGCAGGAGCTGCTGCTCCATTTCGACCACGGCGCCTTCTTCGTCACCTACTACGAAAACAAGTTTCCGCTCAACACCAGGACCTGTCTCTTCATTATCAGTTATCGCCTCGACGACCTGAAGCAGCGGCTCGCGGAGGACGACGAAGACCTCATCGAGCTCCTCAGCATCGCGACCGCCCTGCAGCACCTCCCCTCGTACGACGAGAAGAGCGACGAGAAGGTGGACGAGCTCTACCGGGAGAAAGAGATCGTCAAGAAGCGGCTCTGGACTCTCTACTCCCGGAGCGAAGCGATCCGGCGCTTCATCGATGAGACGGTCCGGCTCTTCAACGGACAGAAGGGCGACCCGTCGAGCTTCGACCCGCTTCACGCGCTGCTCGAACAGCAGCCGTACCGCCTTACCCATTGGCGCGTGGCGACCGACGAGATCAACTACCGCCGCTTTTTCGACATCAACCAGATCGCCGGGGTGAGAATGGAGAGCATCCGGGTGTTCAACGAGACCCACCGGCTCACCCTCGCGCTCGTGGGGAGCGGGAAGGTGACGGGGCTCCGCGTCGATCACCCCGACGGGCTCTATAACCCTTCGGAATATTTCCGCTGGCTCCAGAAAGGCTGCTTCATAAATATGAGGGGCGCGCTGCTGGGAGACCCGAAAGCTCCGCTCCCGCTCTCGCTCGATAATCACGAGGCCGGCCCCGCGAACGAGCCCCTGCGCCGCTACGAGGAGATCCTGCGCGAGCGCCCCGATTACAAGCCGTTCTACATCGTCGGAGAGAAGATCCTGACCAAGGGAGAGCGCATGCCCGAGGACTGGCCGATCTTCAGCACCACGGGATATGTCTTCATGAACTCGCTCAACGGCATCTTCGTCGCGACCGAGCACGCGCGGGATTTCGATCTCCTGTATGAGCGGTTCATCAAGGAACGGAAATCGTTTCCCGATATCGTCTACGAAAAGAAGAAACTGATCATGCAGGTCGCGATGTCGAGCGAGGTGAACACGCTCGGCTATCGCCTCAACTCCCTTGCGGAAAGCGACCGCCACACCAGGGATTTCACCCTCAACAGCCTCATCGGCGCCATCGTGGAGGTGATCGCGTTCTTTCCCGTTTACCGGACCTATACGAACACCTGCGAGGTGAACGAAACGGACCGGCGGTACATCGAGATCGCGGCAGCCAAGGCGAAGCGGAAGAACCGTGCGATCAGCGAATACATCTACGATTTTCTCAGGGATGTCCTCCTGCTCAGGTTTCCCGAAGACTTCACCGAGCAGCAGAAGCAGGAATGGCTCTACTTCGTCACGAAGTTCCAGCAGCTGACCGGCCCGGTCATGGCGAAGGGGCTCGAGGATACGTCGTTCTATGTCTACAATCGCCTCGTCTCCCTTAACGAGGTGGGCGGCAGCCCGGACCGCTTCGGGATCCCCCTCGAGACCTTTCACGGTCAGAACCTGGAGCGTATCAAGTACTGGCCCCATGCGCTGATCGCGTCGTCGACGCACGACGCGAAGCGGAGCGAGGACGTGCGGGCGCGCATCAACGTGCTTTCGGAGATCCCCGCCGAGTGGCGGGCAGCGCTCGTGAGGTGGAAGCGCTTCAACAGAAAGAGGAAGCCCGTCGCCGAGGGCAGACCGGTACCGGACCCCAACGATGAGTACCTGTATTACCAGACCCTCGTCGGGGCCTGGCCCTTCGGCACGCTGGATGAGGCCGGCTACGGGGCGTTCACGGCGCGCATCAAGGAATACATGCTCAAGGCGGTGCGGGAGGGAAAGGTCAATTCGAGCTGGATCAACATGAACGGACCCTACGAGGACGCCCTGATGACGTTCGTCGACGCCACGATGGACAATGCCCCGGACAACGAATTCAGGAGGGATATCGAGGCGTTCCAGAAGGTGATTGCCGCATACGGCATATTCAACTCCCTTTCACAGACCGTGCTGAAGATAACCTCCCCCGGCGTGCCCGATTTCTATCAGGGCACCGAGCTCTGGGCCCTCAGCCTCGTCGACCCCGACAACCGCCGGCCGGTCGACTACGGGGTGCGGGCGCGCATGCTCGCGGAGCTGAAAGCGAGAGAGGAGGAGGATATCCCCGGGCTGCTCGGGGAGTTGCTCGCTTCTGTCGAGGACGGGCGGGTGAAGCTCTTCGTCACCCGCAAGGCGCTCACCTACCGGCGGGACCGGAGTGACCTCTTCGCACGGGGTGAGTATGTCGCCCTCCATGCCGTAGGGGAGAGGGCGGACCACCTCTGCGCCTTTGCCCGACGGCTCGAGACGCTGACCGCCCTTACCATAGTCCCGCGCTTTGTCACCCGGCTGGCGGCCCCCGGGAAAGGCCCGCCCCTCGGCGAGAGGGTGTGGGGGGAGACCGCGGTCGTGCTCCCCTTCGACAAGGGGGAGACGCCGTACCGGAACCTGTTCACCGGCGAGATCGTGCGCGCCCGCGAGCACAACGGCGCCGCAGCGCTGCTCCTGCGCGACGTGCTCGCACATTTCCCTGTGGCCCTCCTGGAAAGGAGTGTATAATTTAAGTAACGCGCAGGGGAAACTCCGGGACATCCTGAACGTCAATGCCTGAGAGCCCCTGATAAATTAAAGGTTTGGAGTTGAGCGAGCATACTGTGCCTCATCCGACTCCCTCTGCTCATTCCGTTAGACGCTCTTAACCCCCATGGTGGATCATATGGCCCATCCGAAGATTCTCGCTTTTGTTCTGGCCGGCGGCAAGGGAGAGCGGCTCTTCCCGCTCACCGCCTTTCGCTCCAAGCCGTCGGTGCCGTTCGGCGGCCGCTATCGCATCGTCGATTTCGCCCTCAGCAATTTCATCAATTCCCATATCTATTCGCTCTACCTCCTCGTGCAGTACAAGTCGCAGTCGCTCATCGAGCATGTGCGGCAGAACTGGGTCCTGTCCTCGATCATCGGCAGCCACTTCGTCACCGTCGTTCCTCCGCAGATGCGGATGGGGCCCGAGTGGTTCCAGGGGACTGCGGATGCGGTCTTCCAGAACATCAACCTCATCCGCGAGCATAACCCGGAGCTGGTGGTCGTCTTCGGGGCGGACCATATCTACCGGATGGACATACGCCAGATGATCGACTTCCACCTCGCGAACGATGCGGTCGTCACCGTGGCGGCCCGGCCGGTGCCGCTCGATCAGGCCTCCTCCTTCGGCATCATCAAGGCGGACGCCGACCGCCGCATCACCGGCTTCGAGGAGAAGCCGAAGAAAGCGACCCCCATGCCCGGCGACCCCGGCAGGGCATACGCCTCGATGGGCAATTATATCTTCCGCACCGAGGTGCTGCTCGACTCGCTCGCCAAGGCGCAGCGAAAGAAGCAGCACGATTTCGGGGCTCACGTGATCCCCGGCCTCCTCGAGACAGGAAGGGTCTTCGCCTATGATTTCGCTACGAACACCATCCCCGGGACCATGCCCTACGAGGAGAAGGGCTACTGGCGCGATGTCGGGACCATCCCCGCCTTTTTCGACGCCCATATGGACATGCTGGGCGAGACGCCGACCTTCCAGCTCTACAACAGGCGCTGGCCGATTCACCCCATCATCCACGAAGGGCCAGCATCGCGTATCCTCCGGGGCGATATACGGAACAGCGTCGTCGCGGAGGGGGTGATCATCCACAAGGCTAAGATACGCAACTCCGTCATCCGGAGCGGCGTCATCATCGAGAACAATGTCAGCATCGAGGACTGCATTATCATGGATGATGTGGTGCTCAAGGAAGGGTGCCGTCTGCACCGGGTCATTGTCGATAAGTTGAATGTCATCAAAGAGCACGAGCAAATCGGCTTCGACCGCGATAAAGACCGGTTCCATTGTCATATCGACCCCTCGGGCATCGCTGTCGTCCCCAAAGGCGGCCTGCTGATAAAGTCGCCGCGAAAGTAGCTCCTCCTGCACCATCATGCCGCACAGGAACGATCCATGGCAGACAGCGCCTTACTGAGAAAGGAGATCAAGGAGCGGATACGGGAGATCGGCGAGGCGGAGATCGCCGTCGGCATCCCGAGCTACAATAACGCCCATACCATCGGACATGTGGTGCGGGCGGTGCAGGCGGGGCTGGCCAAGTACTTTCCGACGAGGAGGGCGGTGCTGATCAACTCGGACGGAGGCTCCACGGACGGGACCATGGAGATCGTCGAGGAGACGACGATCGAAGACCTCCAGTCCATTCTCCTGGCTCACCGCGTCGAACCGGTGCTGAAGATAGCAACCCCGTACCATGGAGTCCCCGGCAAAGGGAGCGCGTTCCGGACGATCTTCGAAATCGCGAGCGCGCTCAAGGTGAAGGCCTGTGCGGTCATGGACTCCGATCTGAGGAGCATCGCCCCCGAGTGGATCGAGCTCCTGCTCAAGCCGATGATCGAGGGAGAGTTCGACTACGTGGCTCCCCTCTACCACCGCCACAAGTACGACGGCACCATCACGAACAGCATCGTCTACCCTCTTACCAGCGCCCTCTACGGAAAACGGGTGCGGCAGCCCATCGGAGGGGATTTCGGCATGTCCGGCCGGCTCGTCGATTTCTATCTCTCCAAAGAGGTGTGGGAGAGCGATGTGGCGCGGTACGGTATCGACATCTGGATGACCACGACCGCCATCGCCAACGGGTTCCGGGTCTGCCAGTCCTTCCTGGGCGCAAAGATACACGACCCGAAAGACCCCGGCGCCGATTTGAGCGCCATGCTCTACCAGGTGGTCGGCTCTGCCTTCGACCTCATGGAGACCTACGCTTCTGTCTGGTCCCGGGTGACCGGCTCGGAGCCGGTGCCGACCTTCGGGTTCCAGTATACGGTGGGGCTCGAACCCATTGCGGTCAATGTCGACCGGATGATCGACAAGTTCCGCCTCGGCGTCGAGGAGCTTGCGGGGGTATGGAGAGGGGTGCTCAGCGGGCGTATCATGCAGTTTCTCACGGAGGTCGACACCTCGTCCAGAGACCGGTTCCACATCCCCGATGAGCTCTGGGCGGATATCGTCTACAGTTTCGCCCTCGCCGAGCACCGCAATGTCATAAACAAGGGTCATCTGCTCAAGTCGCTCACCCCCCTCTACATCGGGAGGACGGCATCCTTCGTGCTCGAGACGCTCGAGAGCGATGCACGGGCGGTAGAGGCGAAGATCGAGGCCCTGCGCGCAGTGTTCGAGCAGAAGAAAGAGGCGTTCGCGAGGGGGTGGGGCTGACGGGGCACGCGGGGGCGCGGCACCGCTCAGCAGAGCGGGACGTACCGATACGTCGATAGCAGGGAGAGGAGGCGATAATGGGAGACGTGGTTGAGAGAGTGCTCATCGAGCCGGTCAGGGCCTTCGGCGCCAAGATCATGCAGTTCCTTCCTAACCTTTTCTCTGCGCTCTTCATCCTGATCATCGGGTTTCTTGCGGCCTGGGCGGCGCAGTTCCTCCTTGCCCGGCTGTTCAGGACGCTCAATATCGACAAGTTTTCGGAGCGGTCGGGCGTGAACAGGATCATCGTCAGGAGCGGCATACGGGAGCCCTTCTCGCTCATCCTGGCGCAGTTCGTCGGCAGCCTCGTGCTCCTCGCCTTCGCCATCGTGGCGATGGGGACCCTGAATGTCCCGGCGATAGAGACGGTGCTCCAGAAGTTCTTTCTCTATCTCCCGAACATCTTCGTCGCCTTCCTCCTGATCCTTTTCGGATACCTGTTCAGCAACTTCTTCGGACGCGCCGCGCTGATCGCCTCGGTCAATGCAGGGGTGCGGACAGCGGGGATGATCGGGAGGCTGGTCAGGATGGCGATCCTCCTCTTCTCGCTCGCCGTAGCCCTCGAGCAGCTGGGGATCGGGCGGACCACCGTCGCCATAGCCTTTGCCGTGCTCTTCGGCGGCGTCGTCTTCGCCCTTGCGCTCGCCTTCGGCCTGGGGGGCAAAGAGCTGGCCAAATCCTACCTCGAGAGCAAAGTGTTCAGGGAGGAGCGGGAGGACGACGATATCGAGCATATGTAAGCCGGACCGGTTACTGCTCCTGGATACTTCCCTCGGAGAGGCGATAGATGTCGTCGAAGACAGGGGCGACCTCGGTGAACGCCCTGAGCACGGCGGGGTCGAAGTGGCAGGGCAGGGTCCTGCCGTCGCCTTCCGTGATGATGCCGAAGGCCTCACCGTGGCTGAGGGGCGCCTTGTAGGGACGCTTGCTCCGCAGCGCGTCGTACTGATCGACGAGCATGATGATCCTCCCTTCGACCGGGATATCCTCTCCCTTCAACCCCCGCGGATATCCGGTGCCGTCCCACCGCTCGTGGTGGTTCAGGGCGATGGAGGCCGCCATCCTGATATTGTCGTGGGACGAGTTGGCGAGCATGTCATGCCCGATGGTGGTATGGGACTTCATGAGCTCGAACTCCTCCTTCGTCAGCTTGTCCGGCTTCAGGAGAATGCTGTCCGGGATGCCGATCTTGCCGAGATCGTGCATCGCGCTGGCGAAGGAGATGGTCTCGACAAAGTTCAGCGTCATGCCGAGGGCCTCGGCCAGTTTGTTCGAGTAGAGCCCTATTCTCGAAATGTGGGTGCCCGTGTCGGTATCACGGTACTCCGCTACCGCGGTCAGGCGCTGGATGATCTCCTTGTTGAGGGCGCGGACTTCGGTGAGCGCCCTCGCCAGCTCCTGGGTCTTCTGTTCCACCATGTTTTCGAGCTGCAGCGTGTAGTTCCTCTCGATTTGTACGAGGCGGCCGTATTCGAGGGCCTTTCCTATGGTATGCATGAGGTACTCGGTCGCAAAGGGCTTGATGATGAAATCGAAGGCGCCTTTCCGTATGGCGTCGACGGCGGTATTGAGCTCGGCATATCCCGTCATGAGGATCACGGGGATATCCGGGTAGACGCGGTGGAGCTGTTCGAGGAGGTCGAGCCCCGACATGACCGGCATCCTGATGTCGGTCAGGACGACATTGACCGGATGGTCTTTGCAGAGGGTGAGCGCCTGCCTGGGATTGATACAGGCGATAGCGGTATAGCAGTGTGCTTCGATGAGCGTTGCTACGGTGCTGAGGACGTAGGGGTCGTCATCGACGACCAGTACCGTTCCCGCGCTATGCGATGACATCCGAACGACCTCTCCTTCCATGACATCCCCTATACTATATACCATAACCGGCTCTTTAATAAATACGCCGCCCCGCCTGCCGGGTCGGCCCTGTCTCCGGTGAGGCGTCGTCGCCTTGCTTCGCCGCAGCGCTTCAGGCGCCTCGCCTGATGACCTCCCGGGGGATCTCGTCGAGTCCGGCGACTTTATCGACGGCGCCGAGCTTGATCGCCTCTTTCGGCATGCCGAAGACCACGCAGGAGGCCTCGTCCTGGGCAATCGTGTAGGCCCCCGCCTCTTTCATCTCGAGCATTCCCCGCGCCCCGTCATCCCCCATGCCGGTCATGATCACCCCTACGGCATTGCTCCCCGCATACCGGGCCGCGGACCGGAACAGGACATCCACCGAGGGCCGGTGGCGGCAGACGAGGGGGCCTTCCTTGATCTCGACGAAATACCGCGCCCCGCTCCGCTTCAGCAGCATATGGCGGTTGCCCGGCGCGATCAGTGCCCGGCCCCGCAGCACCGTGTCGTTGTCTTCGGCCTCCTTGACCGTAATGCTGCAGAGCGTATCGAGGCGCTGGGCAAAGGAGGCGGTGAACCGCTCCGGCATATGCTGTACGATGACGATTCCCGGTGCATCGGGGGGCATGGCCTCAAGGAACGCCCTGAGGGCCTCCGTGCCCCCGGTCGAGGCCCCGACCACCACCACCTTCTCCGTGGTCTGGATCATCGCCTTCGAGGTCGGCTTCGCCAGCACGGCGTCGGCCGTCAGCTTGGGGGTGACCTGATGGGCGGTCTCCGAAATCTTTTTCACATGGGCCATTGCAGCGGCCTTCACCGCATCGCAGATGGCAATGCGCGACTCCTCGAGAAACTGCTTGGTGCCCATCCGGGGCTTCTGGATGATGTCCACTGCACCGTACTCGAGGGCCCGTATCATGGTCTCCGAGCCCTTCTCGGTAAGGCTCGAGCACATGACCACGGGGATGGGGTGCTGGCTCATGATCTTCTGCAGGAAGGTGAGGCCGTCCATGCGGGGCATCTCTACGTCCAGAGTAATGACATCGGGCACGGCGGCGCGGATCTTGTCCGCGGCGATGAAGGGATCGCCGGCGGTGCCCATTACCTCTATCTGCGGGTCCGACGACAGGACATCCTCCATCGTCTGGCGCACTACCGCCGAATCGTCTACAATCAATACTTTTATCTTTCGCGCACCCTTATGCATAATCACGAGGCGGCGTCAGGGAGGTCGGTCTGCTGCAGCCGCTTCAGCAGGACCTCGCCCGTATGCGTGTAGAAGTGGATCTTCCTGCCGCCGTTCCCCCCGACATCGTAGGTGGCGAGGGTCAGCCCCTCTCCCTCGAGGGCCTGCAAAGCGATATCTATATTCTGCCTGCCTACGTTTGTTGCATTGCCCCTTCCTTTTGCGGAGATCATATCGGCGCCGCCGAAGAGCTTCACCTCGATCTCGTGAGGGGGGATGCCGAGCTTCTTGAACCGCTCCGCCATGCGCTGGATGGAGCATTCGACATACTTGAATCCCTCGGTGCAGCTGCCGTCACAGCTCCGCTTCTCCCTGCACGCGGGCAGCAGCCCGTGGCAGATGGCGCCGATCCCGGCGGCCGGAGCGAACATCGTCACCGATACGCAGGACCCGAGGACGGTCGTCACCACCGTCGGCGTCTGGGCGATATGCACCTCGCCTGGCTTGAGGTAGACCGCTGCCGGAGGCTCGGGGCGGGGGCTCATCCCTGCCTCCGGTAGACAGTCGGCGCCGCCGAGACGAGCGGCACGTTGAGGCCGTTCAGCGTCTCCGAGTGGCCCATGAACAGATACCCCCGTGGCCCCAGGTGGCGGCAGAACTTGTTCAGGAGCCGCTCCTGGGTGGGCCGGTCGAAATAGATTATTACGTTCCTGCAGAAGATGACATCGATAGGCTCGCGGAACCCGAAGTCCTCGTCCATGAAGTTCAGTCTCCGGAACTTCACCGTCTCTCTCAGCTCGGGTACCACGCGCACCAGCCCCTTGCTCCTGTCCTTGCTCCTGAGGAAGTACTTCTGGAGCAGGGCGGGCGCAACGGGCTCGACGCGGTCTGCCTCGTAGATGCCGGTCTTTGCCTTCTCGAGCACCCGGGTCGAGATATCGGTGGCGAGGATCGTGAAGGAGAATCCGCGGTACTGCTCGGCGAACTCGCTCAGCACGATGGCGAGGGTATAGGGCTCTTCACCGCTGGAGCATCCGGCGGACCAGACCGTGAGCGTGCGCTCCGTGCCGGCGCCCTCGGAGCGGATCAACTGGGGGAGGGCCGTCCTGGTGAGATAGTCGAAGTGGGTGGGCTCGCGAAAGAAGTCGGTCTTGTTCGTGGTGACCATATCGATCATGGAGACCATCTCGCGCTCGACTCCTTCGGGACTGAAGAGGTAGTCGCAATATTCGGCAAAACTGCGCAGGCCCAGGCTGCGCAGCCGCTTCTGGAGGCGGGCCTCCAGCATGGTCTTCTTCGACGGCGGCATCTTGATGCCGCACTCGCCATAAATGAACTCGCTGAGCCGCTTGAAGTCCTTTTCGGACATGGCTGCCGTACCGATGCCCCGCACGGGATGAGTGCTCTCTGTTTCCATGGTCCTCGCCGTTATCCTTCAGAACCGTTCGAACTCGTCGTCCTGTGCGGCGCCTGAGCCGTTGCCGTTTCCAAGGCTCAGTGCTACTCCGGAGTTTTTCACCGGCCTCACGGTGTATCCCGTAGAGGCAATCTTAGCCCTGGCAGCAGCCCTCTTTGCCGGTGCACCCTCAACAGTACGGAGCTGTGCCGCACCCCTGCTGCTATCACTGACTTTGAAGAAGGCGATGGCGCTCTGGAGCTGCTCGGCCTGGGAGGCGAGCTCTTCCGAGGTCGAGGCCATCTCCTCGGACGCCCCTGCATTCTGCTGGATGACCTGATCGAGCTGCTGGATCGCCTTGTTGATCTGCTCGGCCCCGGCGTTCTGTTCGCTGCTTGCCGCCGTGATCTCCTGCACCAGCTCCGCCGTCTTCTGGATGTCGGGGACCAGCTTCTGGAGCATCTCGCCGGCTGCCTCCGCCA